>NZ_PYIA01000164.1:0-11803 GCF_013265645.1 Sphingopyxis sp. BSNA05
CCCAATCACCTATCCCGATGACGGAGAACGCGCGGCCAAGGCGCCTATGCCCTCTATCTGGCCGGCGAGGAATTTCGCAAGAACGTCCCCGAAGGCGTGCCGCCGATCGGCAGAACCCGGGTCGGCATGCATTATGGCGACGCGATTGTCGGCAATTTCGGAGGCGAGGGCCGGATCCAATATACCGCATTGGGCGACGCGATGAACACCGCGGCGCGGCTCGAAGCTGCCAACAAGATGCTGGAAACCAAGGTTTTGCTGAGCAGGGAAGCGATGGAACGGACCGGTCTTGACTGGTACCGGCCGATGGGCCGGATCACCCTCCGCGGCCGGTCCACACCGGTCGAAGTGTTCGAACCGGTTCCCGACTGGGATGAAAAAGATCGCGCGGCAGTGACCGCCATCATAGCCGCCCATGAAAAGGGTGATAGTGATTCGATCCAGGCACTGGGTGCCGTGATCAAGCGATGTGGCGAGGATCTGGGCCTCGTCAATCTGCTCAAACGATTGAAAAAGACCAAAATGGAGAAAGCTATGCACTTGGATAAAAATGCTCCGGTACCGTCCGGACGAATTCTTCCCGGCTTTGCGAAAGCGGCTCTGGCTACATTCCTGCTATTCGGCGCCGGTAGCGTCGCACTGGCACAAAATATGGTCGTGCGCTCGACCGGCCCTTCGGCGAGCAGCTACCCGGCGGGCAAGAAAATGGGCAATGATGCGAAAATCACGCTGAAGGCCCAGGACAAGGTCACCATATTGACCCAGTCGGGCACGCGTGTCCTGTCGGGACCGGGAACCTATTCACTGGCCCAGGGAAGCAGTTCCACGTCGACCGCTTCGACCCGGCTGTCCAGCTTCATCAACAATCGCGGCAGCCGCCGGGCCAGAACCGGAGCGGTGCGTGGCGATAGCAGCGCGGCGGTGGTTACGCCGAACAATCCCAATCTCTGGTTCCTTGATGTGACCAAGGGCGGAAAATTCTGCGTGACCAATCCGAAGGGGCTGGTGGTCTGGCGGCCGGACTATACCGGCTCGGCAACCGCCTCGATCGTCGAACCGACGAGCGGCAATGTAACCGAAATCGCCTGGCGGAAGGGCAATCCGCTGAAGGCCTGGCCGAAGGATGTCCTGCCGGTGGCCGATGGTGCAAGCTATCGACTGCTCGGATCGAACGTGCCGCAGTCGGTCGAGGTGAGCTTTGTGGTTCTGGAAAAGGAACCGGCCGATCTTGACGAGACGGCGGCTGTGCTGATCGAGAAGGGCTGCAGCGGCCAGCTGGATCTGCTGGTCGAGACACTGAATGCCAATAATGAAGACGCGGCCGACCAGGGCTAGGCTCTGGATGATTTCTGTCGCCCCGGCTGATCCCGGGGCGGCAGAGCCGCTGTGGCAGACCCGGATATTGCGCCGGAATTGCCAAGAAAACGGGGATATATATGACGCGCTCGCGCACTACGCTTAAAACGACTGCCCTGACGGCAGTTTTGCCATTTTCCTGTCCGGCATGCGGCCTGGGGTCAGTCTGCCGCTGCACCGACCAGAGAGGAAATCCAGCGGGGAGTGATAGACGAAGCGCTCAAGGGCCAGGCCCAGCCCCTGTCCTTCGACGGCGAAGTCGAGCGGTCCGCCTGCCCGCTCGCTGGACCGGAATTTTCCGACGTCCGGTTCACACTGAAGGCCGTGAATTTTTCCGGTCTGATATCAGTCGATCCGGTATCGCTGAGCCCGGCCTATGCCGATTATATCGGCCAGGACGTTCCGGTATCGGTGGTCTGCGATATCCGCGACCGGGCGGCCACCATCCTGCGCAGCAACGGCTATCTTGCGGCTGTACAGGTCCCGCCGCAAACCATTGACGACGGCAGCGTCCGCTTTGATGTGCTGATGGCCCGGATGACTGCGGTGCAGGTTCGCGGCGATGCCGGCCCCTCTGAAGCGCTGCTGCAGAAATATATCGAGAAACTGGCCGCGCAGCCGGTTTTCAACATCGACACGGCGGACCGTTATCTGCTGCTCGCACGCGATATACCCGGGCTCGACGTGCGCCTGTCGCTGCGGCCGATTTCGGCCGAATCGGGCGGCCAGCCCGGCGAGGTCGTCGGCGAGTTCAACGTGATCCGCACGCCGGTCTATGCCGATATCAATATCCAGAATTTCGGTTCCAAGGCGGTCGGCCGTTTTGGCGGTCTCGCCCGGGTCCGGTTCAACGGATTGACCGGTCTGGGCGACGAAACCGTGATCAGCGGCTATTCGACAGCCGATTTCAAGGAACAGCAGGTTTTGCAGGTCGGCCACGAATTTACCGTCGGTGGCGAAGGCCTCAAGTTCGGCGGCAATTTCACCTATGCCTGGACCAGGCCCGATCTGACGGGCGGTATTGATATCGATTCACAGACACTGGTGGCAAGCGCCTATGCAAGCTATCCTTTTCTACGGAAGCAATCGCGCAATATCTTCGGCACGATCGGGCTCGACTATATCGACCAGCGCACAGATCTTCTGGGGGTTCGCACCAATGAAGACCGGCTGAGCGTTGCCTTTGCCCGGATCGACTTCAACCAGATCGATGCCGCCAGTATTTCCGGGCGCGGCGGCTATTCCGCTTACGAACCGAAATGGGGCATCGGCGGCTCGCTGGAAATCCGGCAGGGCCTGGACATATTGGGCGCGAGCGAAGGCTGCGGTCCGGCCTTCGTCAACTGCATTGGCCAGACCGTACTGCCAACCCGGGCCGATGGCGACCCGACCGCTTTTGTCATCCGGGGCCAGGCCAAAATCGATTTCCGGCCGACGCCGCTGCTGGCACTGACGCTGAAGCCACGCCTGCAATATTCGCCCGATGCGCTCTTCTCCTATGAAGAAGTATCCGGCGGCAATTATACCACCGGTCGCGGCTATGATCCCGGAACGATCATCGGCGACAGCGGCTATGGCCTGCAGACGGAAGTCAGCTACGGATCGCTGGTTCCCGAGACCCCGGAAAGCGTCGCGCTCCAGCCCTATCTGTTTTTCGACATGATGGGCGTGTGGAACAAGAATATTCCGGATGACGCGCAGAAACTCTATTCCGTCGGTGGCGGGCTGCGCATGACCATTGGCCAGCAAGCCAGCCTCGATCTGACCGGCGTCGTGCCGCTGAAACGCGCACCATTCCAGACCCGCCGCCAGGACGCGCGGGCCCTGCTGACGCTGACCGTGCAGCTGGCCCCGTGGAAGCGCAGATGACATCGAATTCCGACCATAGACCAGCCGCAGAGCAACCGAGGACAGGATCATGAGCAAGCGTTCACAGAGCAGCAGTCACAAAGGCGAAACGCGCACCGACCGGAGCTGCGCTGGCTGTCGGGAAGCTCGATGGCGGCAGCGGCAGTTCTGCTGGCATCCGCTCCACAATCTTCGCAGGCGCAATTGATTTTGCGAGCTCCCGAACTGAATATGCCAAACCCCGGAATTTCGGCACCCGTATCTCCACGACCGGCCCATGATATCAGGATCAGTGCGCCTCAGGCACAACTACCGAGTAACGATCTCCGGATTTCTTCACCGGTTCTGCAGCCCCATGTTACAGATATTCGTCTGGACGGTCGGATTTCGCTGCAACCTCATGATGCAAGTCAGCAATTCAATCGCAGCAATATAAGCCTCGCCCGCCATGCGCCGATTGACGCCGACCCAATCAATATCGATGTCCCGATGACCGGGCTGATCGCCCCGCAAGCTTTCACGCCTGTCAGCGGCCAGGCGTTTCAGGCCAATGGTACGAGCCCGACAGGAGGGGTTTCCTTCACGAGCGCCCGCACCACAAATCTGGATGAACTCCAGATATCGGTGAGCGAGGCCATAATAAACTGGACGCCGCTGGACACAGACGCAGCCACCTTTGGTAGCGATGGCCTGGTCAACAATCCGATCGACATCCTCCCGGCCGGCAGGACACTCCGCTTTGTATCCAATGGTCTGGACTATACGGTTCTGAACCGCATATTGCCGGTGGCGACGGCAGACGGCAGGCTGGTGCAGTTCAACGGCCTTGTGGAGAGTTTTGTCGACCTTGCCGGAACCACCTCCGGCGGGAATATCTGGTTCTACAGCCCCGGCGGCATCATTGCCGGTGCCACCAGCCGGTTCGATGTCGGCAGTCTGGTGCTGACGACCAACGATATCGACACCACAGGCGGCCTGTTTGGCTCCAGCGGAGAAATGCGCTTTGCCGGCGTAGCCGACAGCAGCTCGCGCGTGGAAATCGTCGCTGGGGCGCAGATCAATGCGCTGAATGACCGCAGCAGCTACGTTGCCATGGTCGCCCCGCGAATCGTGCAGGACGGTAGCGTGAATGTCGACGGGTCGGTTGCCTATGTGGCGGCTGAGCAAGCGAACCTGACGATCAACAACGGACTGTTCGACATTTCGATCGGCGTGGGAACGACCGACGCCAATGGCATTGTCCATAGCGGAACCACCACGGGCTTTCATCAACCCCCACGATCAGTTCCGTTTCAGGCAATGTCACCGATGCCGATGCGCAGGCGATCTACATGGTTGCCGTGCCTAAAAATGATGCGCTAACCATGCTGGTCGGCGGCAATATTGGTTATCAGCCGGCCGCCTCAGCCTCGATCGTCAATGGCAATATTGTGCTCAGTGCAGGTGCCAATGTCGCGACAACCGGCAACCAGACCGATGCCGGTTTTGCCTTTGACAAGAAGGCGGCCGATTCCAATTCCAATATCGAGTTTCAGAATGCGGCCTTCGGATCGTCGGTTTCGACCTTTGCGACAAATGGCATAGTCGCAACAACCTCGTCCGTGTCCGATAGCATCGTCGCCAATGGCCCGACGGGCACGCAAAATCTGCTGCTGGAAGCGAGAAACCAGATCGATATCAACGCCCGCGGTGGCGGCATCATCGGCGCCAACGGCAATGTAACATTGCGGGCGGGAAGCGACGGTGTCGGCGGAACGATCAATATCAACGCCGACCAGATCGGATTCGGCGATTTGATCATCAGCGGCCTGATTGCAAACGGCAATCTGATCGTGGACGCCAGCGCCTCAGGACGCGACGATTTTTCCACCGTTCGCAACAATGGCGGCACCGGAATCGGGCAGGATGCCGTCGGCGGCAATATCAATATCGATATCAATGGTGGTGGCGATCTGGTCGTGGGCGGCACGGCCCAGTTCAACGCCAGGGCCCAGGGCGGCAAGGGAGAAATCCAGAACGGATCCGCCCAGGGCGGAAATATCATTCTGAACGTCTCCAGCGGCACCTTCAATGTGACCGGAACGACATTTTTCGACAGCGAGGCTATCGACGCGCAGAATCTGAAAATCGGCGGCAACGGTCCCGGTCTGGTCGGAAGCGACAGTGTCGGCGGAGACATCAGTCTCAACCTGTCGGGCGGTGCGGTCACCACCGGCGAAATCGTATTTTCCCAGGGAGCCACGGCATCATCGGGCGCTGCCGCCGGTGGAGCGCAGAGCAATGACGCGACCGCGGGCGCACTCGACCTGACGGTCACGGGCGGCACGCATGTCATCGACAATATCGAGGTCTATGCCACCGCCGCCTCAGAAGGGTCGTTCGATGCAGCGGGAACCGCAATATCCGGAAATGCCAGTTCGGGAGGGGCACATTTCCTGATCGATGGCGGCAGCCTGACCATCAGTTCCGACCTGCAGGGAGAGTTGAACACTTTCGGGGTCACGCCAGCCGCATCGGAAGACCGGGTCACGATCACCGTGCAAAATGCGGGCAGCCTGCAGGTCAACGGCGAAATCAACATCAGCACACGGGCGTTTCACGGCTCGGACAGCGTGACCAGCACCGGCGGCGGGATTTCGATCCTCGCTGACAATGCGACACTCACTGCGGGCGGCATATTTCTGGACACGTCGGCACAACCGAATGACCAGTTCTTCTCCAACGATCCGAGCGAAGGCAAGGATTTCCAGGCAGGCGACATCAACATTGCGGCCCGGAACGGCGGCGCGATCACGGCGGGCTTTTCCTTTCTCGATGCAAACGCCACCGGCAATGACACGATTGCCGGCAATGCGACAGGCGGCGATATCCTGATCGAGGCCAATGACGGTTCGATAGAATTTACCGATTTTCTTGGCGTGAATGCCAGCGGTGTGGGCGGCGTCGGTGGCGATGATGATATTCCCGACAGCCTGGGAACCGGTCGTGGCGGAGCGGTCACCTTCCGCGTACAGGGGACAAGCGGAGCGATGACGCTGTCCGACCTTGATATCGCCTCCGATGGATCGATCTCGGTTGGCGGCGAAGGCGGCGCACCGCGCTTCGAGGGGGATGGTGGCCTCGGTTTCGGTGGCGATGTCACATTCGATTTGCTCGGCGGAACCTTCCTGGCGGACGATATCACCGTCGGTTCGAACGGTTCGGGCGGCGGCGGGGGCGATTTGTTCACTGTGCCCGGCCCGGTCACCAACAACGAAGCGGCAGTGCTGGCTGCTCCCGAAGACCTGACGCTTGCCGTCACACCCTTTGCCGGCGGCGTATCGGCGGGTGACGGTGGAGACGGGCAAGGCGGAGACGTAACCTTCAATCTCAACGGCGGCAATGCGACCGTCACCAATCTCACGATTTCGGCCAATGGCTTTGGCGGCGATGGCGCGAATGGTGATATAAATTACGGCACCGCCGGCGGATCAGGCGGTCGCGGACTCGGCGGCAACACGACGTTCAACGCGATTGCCGGGAATTTGACCGTCACCAGTACCCTGACCGTGGCGGCCGAGGGCAATATTCAAAATGCAGCACCTTATGGATCGCGCGGCGCGGGTGGCTTCGGCTATGGTTCGGACGGCGGCAACGGCGGCGACGGTATTGGTGGCACCGCCACCTTCAATCTCGACGGCAGCGCAACGATCAATGCCAGCAACATTGTTGTCTCGACCAATGCCGAAGGGGGATATGGGGCAGCAGTGTCAGCGCCGGCAGCGGGACCATCCAGGCCGGAACGGGCGGCAGTGGCGGCAATGCAACGGGCGGCGATGCAATCTTCAACAATAATGCGGGTACGCTCGGCTTTGGCCAGCTTTCGGTCACATCGGTTGGCACCGGCGGAACGGGCGGCGACGTCTTCGGTTTCTCGACCGGTGAAGCGGATAATATCGCCGGTAACGGTGGCACCGGGAGCGGCGGCAATGCGACCATCAACATCAATCAGGATGATCTCGGCAGTCCGGTTTATATCGTCGACGCCAGCGGCTTCGGCGGCGATGGCGGTGATGGACTGGACGGCGGAAACGGCGGCGCAGCTGTTGGCGGGGTTGCAGCGATCAATGTCAATAATGCGTCGCTTGATCCGGATGATCCGACGATCATCGCCAGCGCAACTGGCGGAAACGGCGGCGACGGGCTGCGGGATGCGACCAACGATATCACGGGCAATAGTGGCGATGGCGGAAGCGCGACCGGTGGAACGGCGCGTCTGGAAGTCACTGGTGCCGGCGGGAATATCGCCCTCGGCTTCGTCATTCTGGAAGCCAATGCCACCGGTGGCAACGGGGCGGATGGTTTCTATCAGTTCGGCGGCGGTGTGGACGGCGGTGACGGCGGATCGGGCGGTGACGCGACGGGCGGCACAGTCGAACTGATCGCGCGCACCGGCGGAACGATCAGCCTCACATCCGGCGATTTCACCATGACCAGCACCGGTATCGGTGGGACTGGCGCAAATGGCGGGAACTCTTATGACAGTGCTGCCGGTGACGCCGGCAACGGTGGCGCCGGAACCGGCGGCAACGGTCGGCTGCTCGCGCAAGGCGGCACGATATCAGGCAATGATCTCAACATAACCACGACCGGTCAGGGCGGTGATGGCGGAACCCGGGGCTATTATGGCGCCTTCGGGACGAACGGTGCCCAGGGCACGGGTGGCGCCGGTACAGGCGGCACCGGCATTGCCGAAATCCAGGAAGGCAGCCCAGGCATCCTGGCCTTCGCCAATGTCACCATGGATTCCAGCGGCACCGGCGGCGGGGGACCGATTGGCGGTATCGGCGCGGGCGGCCGCATCGAAATTGCCGACAGTTCGACCGATCCTGCGGGACTGATCAGTTTCGACAGCCTGACCGCGACAGCCTTTGATACCGCAATCGGCACCGGAACCGGTTCGGCTTCGGCCCTTTCCGGCGGCTTCTTCGTGACCGGTGACAGCGGAGCTATATCGATCCTCGGCGATCTGACCGTCAATGTTGCGGGCAATATCCAATATGATTTCGACGCCGACGGCCAGATGACGGTCGGCGGCAATGCGACCCTGACCAGCGGCCAGAATATCTTCATCGATCACAGCAATAATGGCACTCCGGTCAACAGTATCGATGTGTCCGGAAACTTCGCGGCCACCGCGCAGGGCGATTTCATCAGCACCGCCGGTTCGCGGATCAATGCCGCAGGCACCGCTTCGGTCCGCACCGGACAAAATGCCACCGTCGCCGATATAGCCGGTGTCGGACTGGTCGATATTTCCGCGATGTGGGATGCCAATGTCACCAATGCGGCTGTCACCGGGACCGTGACGACCGTGACACTGGGCGCAGGAACCTTCGTCCTGGGACCGCAACTGCTCATCCAGGCCGGGCATGATCCGATGGGGACGCCCAGCGCGGTCTTTGATCCAAGCTATAACGCGACGCTAGACGGCGACGTCACGTCCGCCGGCTTTATCACCGTGAATGCGGGCGGAAGCGCCCTGTTCGCGACCGGCAGCAGCACGATCTCGGACAATGGACTGACCGTGCAGACCGGCGATGACATCATCATCCAGACCGGTGCAAGCCTGGTGGCGGGGAATAATGCCGCAACCTCGCCCAACACGGCCAATCCCTTCCCCGACACCAACAATCTGATCCTGCAGGCCGGGGCTCTCACCCCCCTGAGCAGCACGCCGGTTACGCCGATCGCCTCGATCGTCGCCGCCGGCGATATCGATGCCAATGATTTTGCCGTCGTCATGTCTGCCAACGCGATCGACGGACTGGGCGGCACGATCACCGCGAGTTCTCTCAGCGTCGACATCAACGACGCGCCATCCAATGCGGTAATCGCCGGGAGCGGACAATCCGATGACAATGGCCTGTTGAGCGCGCAATGCGTCGAGGGCAATGTCTGCCTCGGCACGCTCAACGCCGACAATCTCGTCTATATCGGTCAGGCGAGCAACAATGATGTGGTTCAGGGCATTATAGAATCCGGCACGGTTTCCGCCAACGACATATTGGTCACCACCCGCCGCGACATCATCATGGGCACCGACGGCATCGCCACGGTCCTAGATGCGTCAAACCAGTTCCTGGTCGAGAGCACCGAAGGTGACGTCGACCTGCGCGATGCTTCGGTCGCGAGTGCGAGCGTGCTAGTCAGCGCAGTGAACGGAAGTCTGCTTGGTTCGGGCAATCTGGACAGTAGCAATGACGTCGGCATCACGGTCGGGGCGGACATCAGCGCTGCATCGATCACAGCCGGCGGACAACTGACCACCGTTGCGCTGGTCGGCGGCGCGTCGGAAAGCCTCTACACCGTCCCCGGCAGTATCGATGTCAATAGCTATACACAGGGCACCGCGCAGCGATTCCGCGTCGAAGCGGGCAATGACATCTCGTTCGGCCAGATCACCATCCCCGACAATGCCATCGAACTGGTTGCCGCGCAAAGCGGACCGGGCGACGTGTTCCTCGGCAATACCAACGGCGCCAGCAGCATCGTGCTGCAAGGCGAAAATGTCGGCTTCCTCAGTCTTGACGCGACGGTATCCGGAGCGAGCGGTATCATCCTGACGGCGACCAGCGGCAATATCAGCGGCGGCGATGCCGTGGCCAGTTCCGCGATTGATCTCGACGCCACGGACGATATTGCGATCGGTTCGCTGAGCACGCTTCAGGCCATCACGCTGGATGCCGGCGGTAATATTGCCTTCGCCGACGCCAGCGGTGCCGGGATCACGATCAACAGCGGCCAGGACATTCTGTTTGACACGATCAACGCCACCGGCACGGCCACGTTGACCGCGACGGGCGGAACCATCGGCGTCAACAACGCCGGCGCGGACATCACCGCGACGGGTGCCGGACAGGGCATCAATCTTTTCGCGGACAATGTCGACGTCGGTGCCCTGACCACCAATAGCGGTGACATTCTGATATCCGCGGCGCAGGATATCGCCCTCGGCTCTGCGGCCACCGGTACCGGCACCCCGACGGCAGCGAGTATCGGCCTGCTGGCGGGCGACAATATCGCTGCCACCGGCGCGCTACGCGCTGGCGAGGATATATCGATCCGCTCGCTCGGTGACGTGGCCTTGGCCAGCGTTTCGGCCGGCGATGATATTCTCGTCCAGGCGGACGGCGCAATCACGCTGGACAGTGCGACGACCAGCGGCGCCGGCATTGACCTGTTCGCGCTGTCGTTCAACACCGCCAATGCCGGTCTGGCCGGATCCATAGCCTTTGGATCGGAAACTTCACCGGGCTCGAATATCCAGCTGACCAGCGGCGGCAATGTGACCGCGACGGCCGCACTGAACGCTCATGACGATATTGTCGTCACCGCAACCGGCACACCGAATCTGGCCAATGCGATCAGCGGCGGCGATACCAGCATCTCCGGTGCAGCGGTATCGCTGAACAACGGCACCATCGGCGGGAACCTGACGATCGATGCCAGCGCCGGCGATATCGACGGAACCGGCACGGTCACCGTTGGCGGCGGCATCGATCTCGACGCCACCGGAAATATCGGCTTTGGCGATCTCGACGCGCAGGGCGGCACCTTCACCGTCGATGCCGGCAATGCCATAAACTTCACGAGCGCAACCAGCGCCGACGCGATCAGCATGACCGCAGGCGGCAGCATCAGCGGCGGTGACCTGACCGCCGTCAATGCGCTCAATCTGGACGGCGGCAATATCGCCATCGGCGACGCAAGCGCGATCAATATCAGCTTCAACAGCGGTTCGAATATCCTTTTCGACTCCCTCGCCTCGACCAATGGCATCGCGTTGACCGCATCGGGCGGAACCATCGGCGTCAACAGCACCGGTGGTGACATCACTGTCTCGGGCCTAGGTGCAAGTCTCAACCTGGTCGCCGACAATGTCGACGTCGGCGCGCTGACGACCAACGGCGGCGACATCCTGATTTCCGCGGCCCAGGATATCGCCCTCGGCTCTGCGGCCACCGGCACCGGCACCCCGACGGCAGCGAGTATCGGCCTGCTCGCAGGCGGCAATATCGCTGCCACCGGAGCGCTGCGCGCTGGCGAGGATATATCGATCCGCTCGCTCGGTGATGTGGCCTTGGCCAGCGTTTCGGCCGGCGATGATTTTCTCGTCCAGGCGGACGGCGCAATCACGCTGGACGATGCGACGACCAGCGGCGCCGGCATTGACCTGTTCGCGCTGGTATTTGACACCGCCAATGCCGGCCAGGCCGGTTCCATAGCATTTGGATCGGAAACTTCCCCGGGTTCGAATATCCGGCTGACCAGCGGCGGCAATGTCACCGCAACGGGCGCACTGGATGCCAGTGATGATATCATCGTGTCCGCAACCGGCACACCAACGCTGGCCAATGCGATCAGCGGCGGCAATACCAGTATCACCGGCGCATCAGTAGCGCTGAACAACGGCACCATCGGCGGCGATTTGACGCTTAACGCGACGACCGGCGATGTCGACGGCAGCGGATCGGTCACCGTCGGCGGCGGCATTGATCTCGACGCGACCGGCGATGTCGGCTTTGGCGATCTCGAGGCGCAAGGCGGCAGCTTCACC
>NZ_PYIA01000165.1:0-13204 GCF_013265645.1 Sphingopyxis sp. BSNA05
GGTTGTCGCGATCATAGATATACCGGAAGGATTAGAAGAAATAATCCAAACATTACTACTGCCGGCCCGAAATAAGCTCATGAATGCAGATGTGAAATTTATATCGTTGTATAAATCTATTGGTAGAACTTCAAAACCCCAAAATGTTTCGGAGGCAATTCGCGAGATGCCTCAGAATCTCCGTGGATGGTCAGCCAATGTATTCGGTGGATTTGTCGCAATGATGCCAATTCGCAATAGCTTGATTGATCAGGGCGCAGACCCGCAACTTATCTATCTCGAACCTTACATTCCGTCCTGACATAAAGTTGAGAGCATCATTATGCCTATCAGTATAACGCCGACTGGCGACAACATACGCAAAGAATTCTATCAAAGAATTGATCCAGAAAATCTTACACCTCTTTGGGAAGTACTGGCCTCACTGGTTCCAGAATCCCCGACGACTTCAGCCAAGGCACACCTATGGGAATTTTCAACTGTGCGCGATTATCTCATGGAGGCCGGTGATCTTATTACTGCCGAGGAGGCAGAGCGCCGCGTCCTCATTCTTGAAAATCCGGGTCTGCGCGGCCAGTCACAGATCACACAAAGCCTTTATGCTGGCCTACAGCTAATATTGCCCGGCGAGATCGCGCCTGCACACCGTCATACGCAATCGGCCTTGAGGCTCGTGGTTTCTGGAGAAGGTGCCTATACGGCCGTCGACGGAGAAAGAACGATCATGCGGCGTGGCGATTTTATAATCACGCCTGCTTGGACCTATCATGATCATGGCAATGATGGTGATGAGCCAGTTATATGGCTTGATGGTTTGGATATCCCGATTGTTGAAATGCTCGCTGCAGGATTTCGAGAAGGAGCCCCAGAAAAGGCACAGATTCCAACGCGCCCAATTGGAGATTCGCTGGCGCGTTTCGGGACGAATATGCTGCCGGTAGATTTCGAGGTTGAGCCAAGCGATCCAACGCGTGTGTTTGTCTACCCGTATGAAGAAGCGCGTCGCTCGCTTGAAAAATAGCTTGTGGCGAATCTGATGTGCATCACGGATTTAAGTTTCGCTACATCAATCCGGCGACTGGTAGATCACCTATGCCAACCATCGGTGCATTTCTGCAAATGCTGCCCAGTGGATTTGTAACACGTCCCTACCGGTCGACGGATTCCACCATATTCCTATGCCTGGAAGGGAGTGGCCGCGCGACAATAGAAGGAAAGGATTATGAATTTGGCGAAAATGACGTTTTTGTGATTCCTTCATGGAATACTTTCAAGCTTCACGCGGAGACCGAGACGGTTCTCTTTAGCTACTCTGACCGACCCGTCCAAAAAGCACTCGGATTGTGGCGTGAACAACGTCTCTAATGCTCTAGAATATAAAAAAGGACGTTGACGATATGTCTCTACTATTCGATTTACCTGCTACACCGACTTTATCAATCGATGGAAAAACTGAGCGATTTCCGGTGCGACGGATTTATTGCGTCGGACGAAACTACGCTGCTCACGCCAGAGAAATGGGGCGGGATGACAAGGAGCCCCCTTTCTTTTTTATGAAACCCGCCGACGCAGCGGTTGACGCTAATGTTGCGGTGAGCATTCCCTACCCGCCCATGACCAACAATTTCCATTATGAGGTAGAGTTGGTGGCGGCGATAGGCGCGACGCTGGACAATGCATCTGTTGAAGCAGCACTTGACGGGGTTTTCGGATATGCTGTTGGACTCGACATGACTCGGCGAGATCTGCAGTTGGAGGCAAGAGAGAAAGGTCGCCCTTGGGAATTGGGTAAATCATTTTCGAAATCGGCACCGATCGGCTCGATAAAGCCGTCCCATTCGCATCCTGACTCGCAAATTAGGCTCGAAGTCAATGGCGAAGTAAGACAGAAATCAACCACTGGCCTGATGCTGTGGAATGTGGCCGAAGCACTTTCGTTTTTATCGAAATATGAAGTGTTACTTCCTGGCGATATCTTGATGACGGGCACGCCGGAGGGCGTGGGCGCGGTCAACCCAGGCGAAGTCATGCACGCGTCAATCGAAGGACTGGCTGCTATTGAAGTTGAAGTTAAATAAGAAGGATATGGTGAGATGAATTTGAAGAATTCAGATATCTCTAGCATTATTGATTGGAAGCCTGATGAAATGGGCCGAATTCCGCTGTCGGCATATGTTGACGAAGATATTTACAAGTTAGAACTAGAACGAATTTTCTACAAAAAGCATTGGGGCTATCTGGGGCTGGACGCCGAAATTCCGAACGTTGGCGATTTCAAGCGGACTGTCATCGGTGAGCGCTCCGTCATTGTGGTGCGCAACAAAGAGGGAGGCGTTTCGGCGTTTGAGAATCTTTGTGCACACCGGCGGGTCCAATTCTGCCGGGAGCGGGATGGAAATCGTCAGGAGTTTGTCTGCCCGTATCATCAGTGGATGTATGATCTGGAAGGTAATTTGCGAGGGTTGCCTTATCGGCGCGGCCTTCGAGTAGACGGTGAATTGCGTGGCGGGATGCCTGCGGATTTCAATATGTCCGAAAATGGCCTGACAAAGTTAAAGGTAGAATCTCGAAACGGAGTAGTTTTCGGGTCATTTGACCACGATATAGAATCATTCGAAGATTATCTCGGTGAGATGATGTTGGGGTATTTCGATAGGATATTTAATGGCCGAAAGCTTACTATCCTTGGTTATAATCGTCAGCGAATTCCGGGGAACTGGAAGCTTATGATGGAGAACATCAAAGATCCCTACCACGCTGGACTGCTTCACACTTGGTTTGTTACCTTTGGCCTTTGGCGCGCAGACAGCCCGATATCCCTCAAAATGGATACCTACAAACGCCATGCTGTCATGGCCGGGACCCGCAGTACAGCCGCTGTCGAAGCCAGTCTGGTGTCAGGTGTACAAAGTTTCAAAGAAGACATGGTCTTGAAAGATCCAAGCCAAATCGACATCGTCCCGGAGGACTGGTGGAACGGACCAACAGTAACAATGATGACCCTATTCCCTGCACTCATCATTCAGCAGCAGGTAAATAGCCTGTCTACCCGTCATATTCAACCACGCGGTCCGAACTCATTTGATTTCGTATGGACGCATTTCGGCTTTGAGGATGACGACAAAGAAATGACTGCCCGTCGACTCAAGCAAGCAAATCTTTTCGGACCGTCGGGGTATGTTTCGGCTGATGATGGGGAAGTGCTCGAGTTTTCACAAATGGGTTTTCATACAAATCCATCGAGTACGTCTATGGCGAAAATGGGCGGTAACGATACACAGGATGGCGATTGCATTGCAACTGAAACTCTAATCCGGGGCATGTATAAATACTGGCGCGAAGTTATGGAGGTGTGAATTATGAGCCTATTTGATATCAATGAAATTTGCAGGCTCTATTCGAAATATGAGGATTGCATCGATTCGGAAGAGTTTGATAATTGGGTCAATCTGTTCGCCGATGATGCCAACTATAAAGTCATCCCGCGCGAAAATTATGAAAAGGAACTTCCACTAGCTACGCTAGACCTTTCCAGTAAAGGCATGATGCTTGACCGAATTCACGGGGTTAGGGAGACAATTTATCACGATCCTTATTATCAACGGCATGTGACAAGTCTTCCCGTTATAAGGCAAGAAGACGACAACAGTGTTTTTTGTGAAGCAAATTATGCAGTTTTTCGAACCAAATTGAGCGAACCATCGACTGTATTCAATGTGGGGCGGTATTTTGATCAAATCGTTGAAGAGGGTGGTGCCTTGAAATTCAAAAGCCGAACCTGTGTCTACGATAGTGAGATGATTCCAAATGCGATCATCTATCCGATCTGATTGAGGAGACTTTGGTAGTGAAGAAGCTTTATGAATTTTTTAAGAGTTCAGCATCCTATCGATTGCGCATTGCTCTCAATTTGAAGAATATTAGCTATGAACAGGTTTCAGTTGATTTCGCCACTAAAGAGCAACTTTCGGACGACTTTGCTAATATCAATCCATCAAAACTGGTCCCAGTGTTAGAAGAAGACGATGGATGGCGCCTTAGTCAATCGCTCGCAATCATCGAGTATCTGGATGAAACACACTTGAATTTTCCTTTGCTTCCGCGAGATGACCCTCGAGCCCGGGGCTATGTTCGTCAATGTGCCATGATTATCGCTTGTGATGTCCATCCACTCAACAATCTTCGGATATTGAAATACCTGACTGGCGATTTCGGCGTAGATGAGGACGCCAAAACTGCATGGATTAGCCATTGGATTACAGAAGGTTTCACAGCACTCGAAACGCTGATAAATGAACAACAACCGGCTGCGGAATTTTGTTTTGGTACCACGCCTACCTTAGCAGATTGTTGCTTGATTCCACAGGTTTTCAATGCGCGTCGGTTCAACGTTGATCTCTCCGCTTTTCCGCAGATTAATCGAATTAATGCCTCTTGCCTAGAACTTGACGAATTCAAAAGGGCGCACCCAGACATGGTGAACTAGACGTAGGATGATTGAAGGCAAGCTTTAACTCCAAATCATAACTGGACTTGCACCGGTTTTTGACTTGTAACGGTTTTGTGCCGGTCACTTGAGCGGTAAGCGTGGCGCGGAGGCCGCCTTGCATGATGGCTTTAGCATAGGTTGATTGCCGTTCTTTTTGGAGCGGTGATAATGGACGATTTCGACGATCAGGATACAAGTGGTCATATGAGTGATCGAATGACCACTCGGATCGAGGTTGTTGGCTGGGTGTCGGGCCGTCGGCGCTGGACGGTGGAGCAGAAGCTGGACACCCGCAATAACTGGTTATGATGGCGCATTGTCATCGCCGTGAGCCACGTGTTGTTCAGTTGACAGTTTTGGTGCGCTTTTTAGCGGCGATTCCCCCCTGTTTCGCGCCTTTCTCTCGGCGTTCTTGCGGATTTCAGACGCACCTACCCTGTGGCAGCCCGTCGTTCATGGAAGATCAGGCGGTCAAAATTGTAGGCGAGATTGGCGAGTGTGAGCTTGGCCTCTGCACGCGCAAGACCGATGGTGCGGATGAACAGACCATATCGTCCTTTCTGATGCGCGAAGACATGCTCGACCCTGGCCCGCACCGCTGACTTTGCCGCATTGGCTCTGGCGGTGCGCTCTGGCATGGTTTTGCCCTTGGGTTTGCGGTGATGGATGCAGCTCTTGAGCATAT
This sequence comes from Sphingopyxis sp. BSNA05, assembly GCF_013265645.1. NCBI lineage: Bacteria > Pseudomonadati > Pseudomonadota > Alphaproteobacteria > Sphingomonadales > Sphingopyxidaceae > Sphingopyxis > Sphingopyxis sp. BSNA05. Next base: position 5,175 of record NZ_PYIA01000165.1, read on the forward strand.
TGCGCGCCAGCCACCGCTCGTTCTTCTTCGAGCGATAAGCCGTATCGGCCCATACATCGGCAGCCGTGTTGTTCGTATCGATCACATCAGGCAGTTGGCGTCCATCACTCTGTGCGGCCGAGGTCACCTTCGCCCTGCGGATAAAGCCATAACGCCGATCGATGCTGATATGCGACTTGTAGCCGAACACCGGCGTTGCAATCTGCGGCAGCGGTGTTCCATCAGGGCGATGGCGCACCTTGCCGCCGATCTTGAGCGTCCAGCGCGCATCGACATCCTTCTGGTGCGCCTTGGGCGGCTTGTCCGGCCAGATCTCATTGGCTGACTTGCCGTCCTTGACCGCGGCCTTCTCCTCTTCGGTGTTGCGCTGCTTGGGGGCAGGAACCAATGTGGCGTCTACAATCTGTCCGCCCATGGCAAGATAGCCCTGCTCGCGCAGTTGACGGTCAAACGCTTCCATCAACCGCTCAAGCGTGCCGCTCTGCGTCAGCCGATTGCGGTAGTGCCGGATCGTGTTCTCATCCGGCATCGATGCGCCCAGGTCGAAGCCGAAGAAACGCATCCAGCTCAAGCGGTCGCGGATCATGAACTCCATCCGCGCATCGGACAGATTATGCTGCGCCTGAACCAACAGCACCTTGAACATCGACACCGGATCAAATGGCGGGCGACCGCCCTTTGCGCCATTGCTGTAGCCCAGACCGTCCACCAGAAGATCGCGGAATCGTTCGAAATCAACCGTTCCGTCCAACACTTCCAGCGGATCGCCGTCCTTGCTTAAAAGCCCGAGGTGATCTGATAAGGAAAATAGGCTCGATGGGTGCATCTGTGGTCTCTCCTCTCGCACAGCAATGAATCACATCAGTGCGCCAAAAGCGAGGGGTTGTTGCGGGTGTCCAGGTGCAAAAGCTTCGATTGCCAAAGCACAGTGTTTTCAATGTATCTGCAGAGATGCCTTTTCCGATCAACTGCTAGGTCGGTACTGGAGAACCATCTGTTTCAACTGGTCTGCTCAGTTAGAGAAGAGAAGGTTCACCGTTTTGCGAAGCCATTTTATTGCAGGGTCGCTGTGGACGCGGGCGTGCCAGTTCGCGCTTATAGCATGTGGTTGAAGCGAAAACGGAAGTGGACACGAACTGAGTTCGTACGAAGCGGTGATAATTTGCGCAAGTCGTTCGGGAAGACACGCTATTAGTCCGCTGGCCTCCAACAAAGGGCCGACAGTGGCGTAGTTGGGAATCCAGGCATCGATTTTTCTGACCAACCCCTTTCCAACGAGGCTTTCGTTCAGAGAACTAAGACCGCTCCTATGCGCTCTCACACCTAACCATGAATAACCATTAAGCGCTTCTAAATTTACGTCTCGAACGTGAAAAATTGGATGATTTTTCGCAGCGGTCAGGACCCAATTTTGTAAGAATAACCGAGTGGTGTAGAAATTGGCTGTAAGTTGAGGAAGATATCCAACGGCCAAATCCACACGCCCGTTTTCCATCATTTCAAGCAGGTCCGGCGAGTTATTACGTACCGTTTCGTAGGAGATGCCAGGCGCATGCTTACTAGCATGTGAGATCAAGTTAGGCATGAAATACATATCTCCGATATCAGCAACCGCGATCACAAAATGCCGCTTGCTGATTGTCGGATCAAAATTAGCCGGACTGTGTATCGCTTGACCAATTGTATCTAGTCCATAGCTGATTGGTTCAGAGAGCCTAATTGCAATTGCCGTCGGTTTCATCCCACTTTTTGTTCTGACAAATAACTCGTCATCAAAGTGTTTGCGGAGCCTTTTCAACGCATTGCTGACAGCGGGCTGTGTCATTCCGAGATGCTCCGCCGCATCAACCACCTTTCCCGTGCGGATCAGTTCATTGAAGATACGTAAGAGATTCAGATCTATATTTTTCATAACCTGCCTTCATCGCCTATTATCATTCTCAGTGATGATATCTATCACAAGGTGCGATTGATTGTAAGATTCTTTTGCCTAAGCTCATCTAGTTAGATTGTCTGCTGAGACGGATGACCACCGAATTAAACTGTGCAAATGTTGTAAGCAACAATTTGCAACCCGATGATATGAAAAAGTGGAAAATGGAATGATCAGATTGTGTGCGGTTACAGATATACAAAGTGGTGACATGCTACCAATTGACCAAGAGGGAATGCCTCCACTCGCTGTATTTAATCTCGACGATAAAATTTATGTAACGAGCAATATATGCACACACAATGTCGCACGGCTCACAGACGGTTTTTTGAAGACGGCCTTATCGAGTGCCCGCTTCATTCGGGGGCTTTCGATGTCAAAACTGGTGAGCCAGAGGCATTCCCCTGTGAGATACCGCTAAAAACCTACGAAGTCACGATAAAAGATGGCTTTGTGTACATTGATCAAATCTGATTATAGCCTTGAAATTACACTAGAGGAGAGTGCAAAATGTCAAACGTAGAAGATGTCCGCCAAAAGCACCTTAAACTTGCTGAAAAGCTATTTCAGAAAGAATATGGACTTTTCATCGATGGTGCTTGGGAGCAAAGTAGTAGCGGTGAAACCATTGACATGATCAACCCCTCAACTGGGGATTGCCTTGCTAAGATTCAGTCCGCCAATGCCGCTGACGCAAAGCGCGCTGTCGAAGCTGCTGCGAAAGCCTTTCCTGCATGGTCACGAACGTCTCGATCTCAGCGTCAGGAGATAATCTATGAAATGGGTCGCCGCCTGAAAGCTCGTGCTGAAGATTACGCAATGATGGACACGTTGGACAATGGTAAGCCATTCATGGAGGCTATGAATTTCGATATTCCAATGGCGGTCGAACAATTCGAGATGTTCTCAGGTGCTCCATGGTTTCTGCATGGGCAAACGATTGAGGCTCCTAACGGTCTTGGAATAGTCCTACGTGAGCCACTCGGCGTGTGTGTACAGATTATACCCTGGAATGTCCCGCTAATAATGATGGCGTCTAAGATTGCACCAGCACTCGCTGCAGGCAACACGGTAGTTCTGAAACCGGCCGAAGCGGTATGCCTCTCCGTCATAGAGTTCTTCAAGGAGATGGCAGACTTACTACCAGCAGGTGTGCTAAACCTCGTGACCGGATATGGTCCGAATGTGGGAGAAGCGCTAGTGGCGCACCCATTAACGCGCAAGGTAGCTTTTACCGGGTCCAGACCAACCGCACAGAAGCTGATCCAATATGCCTCGACCAACGTCATTCCTCAGACGATGGAGCTAGGAGGGAAATCAGCTAACATTGTGTGCAATGACGCTGATCTAGACGCGGCCGCAGAAGGAGCTGCGATGTCCACTGTGCTTAATAAAGGTGAGGTATGCCTCGCGGGTAGTCGGGTTTTGTTCATGAAGACGTGATGGATGAGTTTCTTGGGAAGTTCCAAGATTTGCTTGGGCGCGCCAGTTCGGGTGATCCAACGGAACATACCACTGTTTTGGGGCCACAGGCCTCACGCATGCAATATGAAAAAATTCTAAATTATATAGATATAGGCAAAACAGAGGGAGCCACCGTGGCCTATGGCGGGGGCAAGAGAGAGGTCGACGGCCTTCCAGATGGGCTTTTTATTAAACCAACCATCTTTACAGATGTCCGCAACGAGATGCGGATTGCTCAGGAAGAGATTTTCGGCCCCGTCACAACGGTTATAGGCTGGAGGGATGAAGCGGATGTTATCCGCATGGCCAATGAAAGTATCTATGGATTGGGAGGCGGACTTTGGACGCGAGATCTTCCTCGCGCTCACCGGATGGCACGTGCGCTTGAAACCGGCACTGTTTGGGTAAACCGATATTATAACTTCATCGGTGGCATGCCGATTGGCGGCTACAAAGGCAGTGGCTTTGGGCGCGAGTTCGCCAGTGAAGCATTGAACCACTATAGCCAAACCAAGAGTGTCATCATCAATCTGGAAGAAGGCCCGATCGGTGTGTTCGGGCAATAAAGAGGAGGAAATGACAAACCCAAAAAGATTGTTGTAGAAGGTACAGATATAGAATTTCCCGTCGAAGAGGGAGATACCATTCTGCGTGCCGCACTGCGAAATGGGATTGGATTGCCATATGACTGCAATTCGGGCGGTTGTGGTTCCTGTCAATTTGAACTGATAAACGGCGAGATTGAGGACCTCTGGCCAGAGGCCAAGGGAATCGGCGAAAGAGCGCGTCGTCGCGGTCGCCACCTCGCCTGTCAAAGCAGGCCGGATGGAGATTGTACGATAAAAGTACAAATTGAAAGGCAATATGAACCAATAGTCTCGCCGCGCCGCCAAACGCTTCGGTATGTATCATGCACGCAAATCACCCACAATATGGCCGAATTCACATTCAAAGGCGATTTGCCAGCGGATTTTCTAGTCGGGCAATATATATTATTGGATATACCTACCGTAGAAGGTTCTCGCGCCTATTCTATGTCCAATCTTCCCAATGAGCAAGGTGAATGGAGGTTCATCGCCAAACGCATACTTGGCGGCGCTGCGACGTCTTTCCTTTTTGAACATCTGGTCTCGGGACAGAAAATAGAAATCGATGGTCCTTATGGTATGTCCTACCTTCGAGAGGATTCGCCGCGCGACATTATTCTAATTGGTGGGGGATCCGGAATATCTCCACTCATGTCAATCATGCGGCAAGCCAGCATATCCGCCACTGCATCACAAAAGAAGATGCTGTTGTTTTACGGCGGCCGCGAGCCTCAGGACCTATGTGCAAACAAGCTCGTGTCTGCTTATCCTAGCTTAGCGCAACGAGTCTCTGTTGTAGAGGCTATCTCAGACACCGACGGTTTAAATAGACCAGAAGGAACAGAGTTGGGTTTTATCCATGATGTCGTTCGCCAAAACAAAAAGGTACAGATTAACCCCCTAAATTACGATTATTATTTCTGCGGTCCGCCACCGATGATTTCAGCGGTGAATAAAATGCTGCAACTCGATTTGAACGTGCCCGCTAACCAACTCTATTATGATAGTTTTCTTTAGTAGAAAAGGATTATTATGCCTGACTTGAAAATAACCTCAACGGTTAATAATGTTGATTATTCCGTTTATTCGGATCCAGAAATATTCAAAAAGGAGCAGGAACGCATTTTTCGCGGGCCTGTTTGGTCTTATGTAGGGCTAGCAGCAGAGGTCCCTGAAGCTAATTCATACAAATCGACACACATTGGCGAAACGCCGGTAGTCCTGTGCCGCGGGGAAGATGGAGCCATGCACGTCTGGGTAAACCGCTGCGTTCACAAGGGCGCGCTCGTCTGTCGAAATTCCCGGGGGAAAGCCGAGTCTGGCACATTTGTATGCGTTTATCATCAGTGGGCCTATGACGCCACTGGTGCGCTGCGCAGCGTCCCCTATCGCAGGGGAGTAGGCGGCAAAGGTGGAATGCCCGATTCATTTGATATCAAGAATCAGAGGATGACACCGCTGCGGGTCGACACCATAGGGGATATGGTATTTGCTACATTCCGCGAAGACGCGACAGAGCTGCGAGACTTTCTTGGAAACGCCATGTGTTCTGCAATCGAGAGAATCATGATCCATCCCATCAAGGTCATTGGTTCTGTGGGCCAACGCATCAAAGGCAATTGGAAGCTATATGCTGAAAACAGCCGAGACAGCTATCATGGCGGGTTACTGCACCTTTTCTATACTACTTTTGGTATATGGCGACCAAGCCAGAAATCTGTCGGCGAGATCGACGAGAAGTTCGGCTTTCACAATTCATTCCAGGTGCACAAGCCGTCGGACGATGACAGTGGGGCAAAACACCAAACAGAGGCTTCCCGAGACCCGGGAGCGGTCAATCTCAAAGACTCCCGGTTACTTGAAATTTGGCCCGACATGGGAGACGATATAACTATAAGTATCCAGTCCATCTTTCCATCTGTAGTTTTACAACAGATCGGTAATGCGCTGGCAACGCGTCAGATGGTTGTCAGAAACAATGACGAGTTCGATCTGATTTGGACGTATTTTGGGTTTGAGCAGGATAGTGACGAGATGTTGCGACAAAGAATGCGTAGCATCAATATGGTCGGACCGGCCGGTTACGTCTCACTCGAAGATGGCGAGGCCACAGAAATTTGCCAAGAAGGTGTAAAGGGACCAGACGGACACTCACAGATTTTGATGGACTTGGACAATTCTACCAACCCGACCATTCCTATGGGGCTTGATGAAAATGCCGTGCGTGGATTTTGGCGTGGCTATCTTCATCTGATGGAAGATGGGGCGAAATCATGAATGATCAGATGGCACAGAGGGTTGACCGGTTCAATGCCTTATATGGGTTTTACATTGATGAGAAACTGGAGAAATGGCCCTCACTTTTTCCGAACAATGTGAGTATCGGATTACTTCAAAACAAAACGAACTGGCTGGATTACCCGCCGGATTTCTCTTTTTCGAGAGCCGTGATGCCATGGACGATCGCGTGGCCTCTTTACTACATTCAAATATCTATCCCGAAATGGCATTGAGGCACATCAACGCACCATGCATCATTACGGAAATAACAGATGGCGTTATCCACGCTTCATCTAACTTTGTTGTCTTCGAGACTCGGAGCCAGAGTGATGTTTTTCCTTACGCGGCCGGCCGTTATATCGACGAACTGATCGAAAATAGGGACAGTGGTTTTGAAATCCGGAAACGGGTTTGTGTAATCGACAACGATATCGTGAGAACCCTTATGGCGATGCATTATAATTTATGTTTTAGATCGAGGAGAATGTGATGACTGGAAAAATAATAGAACTTGGCTACATGGGTCTATCTGTATCTGATGGTGATGCATGGAGGAAGTTTGCCGGAGACATCATCGGCATGCAGGTTATAGAAGAAGAAGAAGAAGAAGACCGCTACTACCTGCGGATGGATGAGTGGCATCACCGAATTGTTGTTCACACCGATGGCGATGATGACTTAGCCTATCTAGGTTGGAGAGTAGCTGGTCAACCCGAACTAGAAGAAGTCGCAGTTCTGCTTGAACAGAATGGTGTCGAATATCGTGTAGGCAGCGAAGAGGAAGCACAAGAACGCAAAGTTCTCGGTTTGCTTAAACTGGAAGATCCTGGAGGCAACCCGACCGAGATTTTTTATGGTCCTAGGGTAGATAGCCATAATCCCTTCCACCCTGGCCGGCCCATGCATGGCAGATTTCTGACCGGCAATCAGGGGATCGGGCATTGTATCTTACGGCAGACGGATGACGACGCCGCTTATAAGTTTTACTCGATGCTGGGTTTTCGCGGTAGTGTCGAATATCATTTGCCATTGCCGAATGGAATGACCGCCAAACCTATCTTTATGCATTGTAATGACCGAGATCATTCGGTTGCATTCGGGATGGGCCCGATGCCAAAGCGAATAAATCATTTTATGGTTGAGTATACTGACCTGCGCGATTTTGGTATCACACATGACAAAATCCGACAGGAGGCACGCGACGTTGCTCTAACGCTGGGAATGCACTCGAACGATAGAGCTCTGACATTCTATTGTGCAAATCCATCAGGCTGGCTTTGGGAGCCCGGTTGGGCGGCACGCAAGGCAATCGATGCTCAAGAGTATTATGTCTCTGATATATTCGGACATGACAATGAAGCAGAAGGCTACGGTATGGATCTAAAGATGAAATGTGACTAGATGAGCATGCATTCCATTTGATCTTTGATGAATTTCAGTTGATGGCGGCTACCGCTCGAGGGGCCTCAAGCAGCACTTCTCTCATGTAGGTTGAAGAACGTTAGCCTGCTCTCCCCGTCGGCGATTGATCGCTGACGGGGGACAATGTTTTGAAATGTTAGTACATCGACGCTGCATCTCATTCGGGCCCTTTGTGAAGCTGAATCCACAAATGAGGCAGGACAAACGATCAATATAAATATCAGCATTGATGATGAAATGGAGCCATTACAGCGCAAACGGCGCACTAATAGAATAGGCGGCATCAATCTCTTGCCACATGTTTGGGGCTAGGTTCTGTTGACAAAAGGGATTGACGTGACCCC
>NZ_PYIA01000166.1:0-63010 GCF_013265645.1 Sphingopyxis sp. BSNA05
AAAATCTGATCAGCCTTGCCGTGATCGCTGTGGCCTTGCTCATCATCGCCTTCATCCTCCGGAATATTGCGGTCAGCTGGGCGCCGTCCCGCGACCAATATCCGGTGCAGGGAATTTCGGTCGACGAAAGCCACGGTACCATCGTCTGGCATGTCGCGGGCGCCACCGGAGTCGACTTTGCCTATATCCAGGCCACCGCCGGCGCGGATAAGCGTGACGCGAATTTCGCCGCGAATATCGAAGGCGCGCGGGAAGCCGGTATCCGCCACGGCGCGCTTCACAATTATTCGCTCTGCCGCCTGGCCACCGATCAGGCCACGATGTTTGTCACCACCGTACCGCGCGGTGAAAATATGCTGCCGCCCGCCATTCGTCTGGCCTTTGACAATGGCTGTGGCGACCGTCCCGGTCGCGCCCTGATGCTGAGCGAGCTCAACACCTTTCTCAACCAGATCGAATCGCATAGCGAGAAACGCGCTATCATCGCGGTGTCGCGGGAATTCGAGGAACTGTACAATATCAGCAGCGGGATCGACCGGACCTTCTGGCTGGAAGCCAATTTTTTCCCGCCCGACTATGCCACCAAGCCATGGGTGATGTGGCGCGCTTCCGACATGCGCCGGATCAGCGGGGTTGACGGCCCGATAAACTGGAACGTAGTGCGTCCATGAGTATCAACAGGAATCCGATATGAGCATTTTATCCGACCGCTGGATCCGCAACGAAGCCAGACATTCCGGCATGATCGAACCTTTTGTCGAAGGCCAGAAGCGCGAGGGATGTATCAGCTACGGCCTGTCCTCCTATGGCTATGACGCGCGGGTATCCGACGAGTTCAAGATTTTCACCAATGTGAACAATGCCGTCGTCGATCCCAAGAATTTCGCCGAGAACAGCTTTGTCGACCGCAAGACCGACTGCTGCATCATCCCGCCGAACAGCTTCGCCCTTGCCCGGACCGTCGAATATTTCCGGATACCGCGCGACGTGCTGGTCATCTGTCTCGGCAAATCGACCTATGCGCGCTGCGGAATCATCGTCAATGTCACACCGCTGGAACCGGAATGGGAAGGCCATGTCACGCTGGAATTTTCCAACACCAGCCCCCTGCCCGCCAAAATCTACGCCAATGAAGGCGCCTGCCAGTTTCTGTTTCTGAAAGGCAACGAGCCTTGCGAGACGAGCTATGCCGACCGGTCGGGAAAATATATGGGGCAAAAGGGTGTGACTCTGGCCAAGCTCTAGGCCATAGCAGGACCAATTAATTCCCCGATTAAACAATCTGCAGGAGAGCTCGTCATGTCCGTAGCAAAAGAATTTGATGTCATCATCTATGGTTCCACCGGCTACACTGGCCGTCTGGTCGCCGAATATATGGCGCAGCAATATGGCATCGGCAAAGACGCTCCGAAATGGGCGATGGCGGGCCGCAGCCTCGACAAGCTCGAAGAGGTCCGCGATCTCATTGGCGCGCCAAAGGATACGCCGCTGGTCGTGGCCGATTCCGATGATGCCGCCTCGATCGACATGATGGCGAGCCGGACCAAGGTCGTGCTGACGACGGTCGGCCCCTATCAGCTCTATGGCGACGAACTTGTTGCCGCCTGCGTCAAGAATGGCACCCATTATGTCGACCTGTGCGGTGAACCCGGCTGGATGCGCGAGATGATCGACCAGCATCAGGAAGCGGCTGAAAAATCGGGCGCGCAGATATGCTTCTCCTGCGGCTTCGACTCGATCCCCTTCGATCTCGGCGTGCTGATGCTGCAGAAGGAAATGAACAAGCGCTATGGCAAGCCAGCAACCCGGGTCAAAGGCCGGGTGCGCGCGATGGAAGGCACATTTTCCGGTGGCACCGCTGCCAGCCTGAAAGAAACGATGAAGGCGATCGCCAAAACCCGGGCCTGGTAAAGATTCTGGCGAGCAGCTTTGGCCTGACCCCCGGCTTCAAGGGCGTGGATCAGCCAAATATGACGCTACCGAAATATGACAAGGCCATCGACAGCTGGGTCGCTCCCTTCATCATGGCGGCCATCAACACGAAGAATGTCCACCGGACCAACTTCCTGCTCGACTTCCCCTTTGGCGAAGATTTCAAATATGACGAGATGGTCGTCACCAGCCCCGGCGACCTCGGCAAGAAAGCCGCCGAAATGATGGCCAAGGCCAATCCTCTTGGCGGCGAAGACGGCCCGAAACCCGGCGAAGGGCCGACCAAGGAACAGCGTGAAAACGGCTATTATGATGTCCTGTTCCTGGGCGAGACGGCTGACGGCGAAACCGCTGCGCTGTGCGTCAAGGGCGACAAGGATCCCGGCTATGGCTCGACCTCGAAAATGATCGCGGAATCGGCGCTCTGCCTGGCCCAGGACGCGAACAAGAAGAGTGGTGGCGTCTGGACGCCGGGCGCGTTGATGGGCGAGAAGCTAGTCAAGCGTCTGGAAGACAAGGCCGGTCTCAGCTTCGTTGTGGAAAGCTGACGGCTGTCCAATTTCGCTCGACCATTTCATGCCGGATTGTCGCGCGGAACAATATTCTGTCATTTCGCCCTTGAAACTCCGCTTTTCAGGACAAATTTATTAGCATCATGCTGAATCGTCTTCTTCGCAGAAAAAGGCCTCCAGTCCGCTTGATCACGCGACCGTTCCGGAGGGACGGCGGGTCTATGCGATTGGTGACGTCCACGGGCGTAATGACCTGTTGCTGCAACTGCTCGGCAAGATCATCAAGGATGACGGCGAACGGGACAAGGCGGACAGCGAGATCATCTTCCTGGGCGATCTGGTCGACCGGGGACCGGACAGCGCCGGCGTCCTCGACACGGCGATGCAGATCAGGGAACAATTGCGCAATGTCCGTTTCCTGATGGGCAATCACGAGGAAGTCTATCTCGCCGCAGCTACCGGCGACGAAAAGTCCGTCCGTTTCTTCAACCGGATCGGCGGACGCGAGACGATCCTGAGTTACGACATCAGTCTGAAGGAATATATCGAGCTCGACATAGTCCAGCTTGCCGAACGCATTCCCGACCTATTCCGTCAGGAACATATCGAATTTATCAAGGGATTTGAAGATCATGTGATCATCGGCGACTATGCATTCGTGCACGCCGGCATCCGCCCTGGCATCCCGATTGCCGAACAGCGCAAGAAGGACCTGCGCTGGATCCGCGAGGATTTTCTGTCTGCACAGGAAGCGCACGAGAAGGTGATTGTCTATGGCCACACGATCACCGATGACGTGGTGGAAAGCGGGAACCGGATCGGTATCGATACCGGCGCCTATTATTCCGACAAGCTGACCGCGCTTTGCCTCCAGGGGTCGGAACGCTGGTATCTCGACACCGCCTCATAGAAAAACGGCGGAACCGTGAGGTCCCGCCGCTTTCGGTCTGCCATGCAGACGATCATATTGAATTGCGGGCCGTTCAGGCGACCTGCGCGGTCGGAGCGAGCTCTTCTTCCATATCGCGCAGGACATAGCCCCTGCCCCATACGGTTTCGATATAATTTTCGCCGCCGCAAGCCAGCGACAGCTTCTTGCGCAGCTTGCAGATAAACACATCGATAATCTTGAGTTCCGGCTCGTCCATTCCGCCATAGAGATGGTTGAGGAACATTTCCTTGGTGAGCGTCGTGCCCTTTCGCAGGGAGAGCAACTCGAGCATGGCATATTCCTTGCCAGTCAGATGCACGCGGTTGCCATCGACTTCCACCGTCTTCGCATCAAGATTGACCGCCAGTTTGCCGGTGCGGATAACGCTCTGCGAATGGCCTTTCGAACGGCGCACAACCGCATGGATGCGGGCAACCAGTTCGTCCCGGTGGAACGGCTTGGTGACATAATCGTCAGCACCGAAGCCGAAGCTGCGGACCTTGCTGTCCATTTCGCTGATGCCGGAAAGAATGAGAACCGGCGTTTGCACTTTCGCTACGCGCAGCTTCTTGAGCACATCATAACCATGCATGTCGGGCAGGTTGAGATCGAGCAATATGATGTCATAATCATAGAGCTTGCCGAGATCGAGGCCTTCTTCACCCAGATCCGTTGTATATACGTTGAAACCTTCGGTCGTCAGCATCAGCTCGATAGCTTTTGCGGTCGTTGGTTCATCTTCAATCAGCAGCACGCGCATCAGGCAGCCCCTTTTTTCTTAATTGCTCGCTCCGGATCGATCACTGTGCCGACCCGATGGATCATTTATTAACCATAAGATGAATGAACGTAAAAGGTTAATTTTTCCCTAAGGCAGGATTCAGCACGAGTCGCGAGCAGTCGAATGACTCTGTAACCCGCAGAAATGAGTCGTTTCAGGACTCCCGCCCATGGCGAAAAAAAATTAACTTTTTGCCGTTGCGGGGGCAAAAATGTCGCGATTGGGCCGGAAGAGGCCCTGATTTGTGACAGATATGTTTAAAGTCGATACTGAATTTGCGGCTAATCACACGCTTCATCAACAAGCTCTGTCGTCTCGCGGCACATGCGGCTAGTAACCGGATATGGTTGATATTCCGGAAAGTGCCATCACCGAGACCTTTCTTGCCGCCAGCGGGCCTGGCGGCCAGAATGTCAACAAGGTGGCGACCGCGGTCCAGATGCGGGTCGATATCTATGCGCTCGGGCTCGAGCCTTATGCCTTTCGCAAGTTGCGGACGTTGGCCGGCCGCAAAATGACAAGCGGCGGCGAACTGGTCCTGACGGTGCGGGAATATCGGACCCGCGAAGCCAATCGGGCAGAAGCAAGGCGCCGCGTGGCGGAAATGATCGAACAGGCCTATCAGCGCGATGCCCGGAGGATCAAGACCCGGCCGAGCCGCGCTGCCAAGGCCAGACGGGTGGAATCGAAGAAGAAGAAAGCCTCGGTCAAGAAGACGCGCGGCAAACCGTCTCTCGACTGAACCCCTGCCCCACAGACCCGCTTGTGACAAACCGGTCCGCAGGATCCAGAGAGGCTGGCCTGCCGGATAGGAAACGGTTAAGGCACCGCTAACCAAAGCGCAGCCGGAAAGGCAAAAATCACCGATGCTGGATATTTCGATCGACCCGGACCAACCCGCGGCAGAACTTTATGCCGACCTGACGTCCTTCGCCACCGCGCTGGTCGACGGCGAACCCGATGCTATCGCCAATATGGCGAACATCGCCGCGCTGATCTGGCAATATGTGCCCGGGCTAAACTGGGCCGGCTTCTACCGCGTCATTGACGAGGAACTGGTGCTTGGCCCGTTTCAGGGCAAGACCGCCTGTATCAGGATAGCCATTGGCGCGGGCGTGTGCGGTACGGCAGTGGCAACCGGCGAGGTCCAGCGAGTGGCCGACGTCCACGCCTTTCCCGGCCATATCGCTTGCGATGCCGACAGCCGGAGCGAATTGGTCGTTCCGGTCCTGAAGGACGGCAAGGTAATCGCCGTGCTCGATCTCGACAGTCCGCGGCCCGACCGTTTCGGGGTAGAAGACGAAGCAGGAATGGTCCGGCTGATCGGGGCAATTGCTAATGCTCTTGGTTAATTTGGCGCTAACCAACATGCCCCATTTCGAGACAAAGCGCTAAATCAACTCTATTTTACAAGCGGCTAATGGTCAAAGCCCCCGAAAAATGGTAAATGTTCATTAACCAAATTTCGGTCGGACACGCTTCTTGCATGTCTGAAACTAGGGAGTTGTTAACCATGAAGACCCTCTTACTTACCGGCATTGCCGGTGTTTTGGCGGTGGCACCAGGATCGGCCATTGCAGCCATCGACTCGACATCGGGGGCAGCACCGACACCAATGGTCGACCTGAGCTTTGCCTCGTCGACCGCCCTGGCGAACCCGGCGGCAGCGAGCCGGCAGCACAATGGCAATATGCGCCAGATGAAAGGCCATCGCGGCACGACCAGCTATGTTCGCCGTGGCCGGATGGGCTATGATCGCAATTATCGCAAACCCTACCGCGGGTTCCGCCTTCCCATAACCTATATCCAGCCAAGCTATTTCATCAGCAATTTCGGCTATTATGGTCTTAGCCAGCCGCATTATGGCTATGGCTGGTCGCGCTATTATGATGATGCGGTGCTGACCGACCGCTACGGCGTGGTCCAGGACGCGCGCTATAATGTCGATTGGGACCGTTATAATCAGGGCTATCAGGACGGCTATCGTGACGGCTATGCCGCTTATGATCCCGGCGTGTTCACCGGCGATGACCGAGTGGTTGCAACGCCCCGCGCCTATAACCACCGCGACCAGTCCACCTATCGCGGCGACTGGCAGGGTTCCTATCGCGAAGACGGCAGCTACCAGGGCGAATGGCAGGGCACCTACCGGGACGCCGATGGACAGGTCTATCAGGGCGAATATTCCGGAACTTTCATCGGTGACGGAAATATGTCGCCGCACTGGAGTTCGGAAAGAGAAGCCCGTTCAGACCATTATGCCCCCTATCCCGATGATCGCGGCTATGACCGGCAGCGCGCGGAGGATCTCGCCTATCTCGAACGGTGCAAGAAAAGCAGCGGCATCGGTGGCGCTATTGTGGGTGGCGCCATTGGCGCATTTGCCGGCAATCGCATTGCCGGTAGCGGCAACCGCCTCGCCGGATCGCTGATCGGTGGCGGAGTGGGCGCCGTCGCTGGTGCGGCGATCGATCAGGGAACCGATCGTTGCCGCAAGCTGCTCAAGCAATATGGCTATGACCAGCAGCAGCAGCCGAACAGCCACCGGGAATATCCACCAGTGCAGCATCGCCGGCCGCTGCCACCGCAAGGCCATCCGACCTATCCGAGCGGCTGGAACGGCTATTATAGCCCGGGCTATTATTATGCGCCGGCCCAGCCGATGATCACCACGATTGTCATCCAGTCCGCTCCGGTCACGACCACGACGACCACCACCTATATCGAGGAAGAAGTGGTCTATTCGGCGCCGAAGCAGAAGAAGCGCTGGAAGCCGGCGCCGAAGAAAGTCTGGAAACCGGCACCGAAAGCCGTGCCACTGAAAGGCTGTCAGCAGGCGCGCTGCCTGTACGACTGACACGTGCGATAACAGTTAAAAAGCCTGCCAACCGGATGAGGTTGGCAGGCCTTTTTTGAACCATGATCGGCTAGCGGAAAATCAGTTCGGACATTGCAACTTCAGCAACGCGGCGGGATCGAACCTCTGCCAGCCATCCGGACCGAGCCTCTCGAGCGGGCGAAAGCGGACCTTGTATTCCATTTGTGGCGAGCCATCGACCCAGTAGCCAAGATAGACATAGGGCAATCCGGCGGTCTTGGCGCGCAGGATATGATCCATGATGATATAATTGCCGAGACCGGCGCGCTCGCCATGGTCCGCATCAAAGAAGCTGTAGATCATCGACAGGCCGTCACCCTGCTGGTCGGTCAGGCAGGCTCCGACCAGACGGCCCCTGCTGCCATCATCGGTCGGCTCGCGATATTCGATCACGAAGCTTTTGACCGGCGACTGTTCGACCATGTCGGAATAGTCCATCTCGTCCATCTCGGCCATGCCGCCGCCGGGATGGCGTTTGGCGAGATAATTCTGGAGCAGCTGAAACTGTTCGTCGGTGGCCCAGGCTCGCAGGCTTCGACCACCAGATCGCTGTTCCGGCGGATCAGCTTTCTCTGCGTGGCGCTGGGACGGAATTCGTCGGTCAATACCCGGACCGAAACGCAAGCCTTGCAATCCAGACAGCTGGGCCGGTAGGCGACATTCTGGCTGCGACGGAAACCGATCCGGCCGAGCGCGTCATTCAGCTCTTCGGTATGGGGCCCGTTCAGTTCGGTAAAACCTTGCGTTCATTCTTTCCGGGCAGATAGGGGCAAGGGCTGGGATTTGTCACAAAGAATCGCGGGAAGCGAACGGGTGCAGTCACAAAGCCGGCCTTTTGTTACATTCTTGAGAATCGACAAGGACAATATGCAGCGCGACAATCAAAATGAAAAGGCGATTTACCACATTCATTCATATTAAGTCGGACGAACCGGGTCCAAAAAAACGGGGCGAAAACCGCCCCGTTTTCCATTTGGTCAAATATAGCTCAGGGGCTTGTCGGTTCATTATCATCGGCAATGATGATGATACCGGCGATAACCGCTGCCGCAGCCAGAAGCGCGATCAATATGCCATTTTCGCCTTCCAGCTTCTCGAGGGTTACAGACTTGGCATCGGTCCGCTGTACAGCCACAGCCGATGCAACGCTATTGGTCGATTGTGCCACAACGGGTGAGGCAACCAAAGTGAATGCTGCGAGGCTAGCAGCCAGTTTACCGAATTTCATAAAAGATGCTCCAATCAGGTCTTGTCGAAAGATTAAAAGCTCAAAACTGAACTTTCATGCGCCCTGTTGAATTCCGAAGGATTTCCTCAAAAATCAGCCTTCGTGCGTAGCCATTTATCTTATTTAGTGATTCGTCGCAACCATCTCGCGCAATCAAATGCGTGAAGTGGCCCCTTTTCCGGACATTTTTCCTTATGCTCAGTCCCGGACGAATGCGGGCTTGCCCCCGATCCATGTCTGCAGAACCTGGAGCTTCCGGATCTGGGCCGGGGTCGCCAGCATGATATCCTGATCGATGATCAGGAAATCCGCCCTTTTTCCAGGCTCCAGGGTGCCCAGCCGGTCTTCGGCAAAGGCAGCATAAGCCGCACCATATGTATAGGCCTGCCAGGCCTGCTCGCGGTTCAGCCTTTCGGCCGGCATCCATCCGCCAAACGGCTGGCCAGAGGCGTCCTCGCGGGTCATCGCCGCTGCCAGACCGGCAAAGGGATTGGGCAATTCCACCGGAACATCTGTCCCGAACGCGAGAACCGCTCCGGAATCGCGAAGCGATTTCCAGGCATAGGCGCCCGCGAGCCGCCCTTGCCCAAGCCGCGCCTCGGCCATCAGCCGGTCGGAGGTCTGGTGCACGGGCTGCATCGAGGCGACCGTCCCGCTGGCAGCAAAGCGAGCGATATCGACCGGATCGATGATCTGCGCATGTTCGACCCGCCACCGCCGATCGCCCTTGTAAGTGACCCGCAACTCCTCGATCGCCGACAATATCTCGTCATTGGCCTTGTCGCCGATTGCGTGGACCGCGGTCTGGAAGCCGTCCATGGCGGCGCGGCTCATTTTGTTCTTGAGTTGCGCCGATCCGAGCATCGCCAGCCCGCGTTCGCCGGGCTTGTCCGCATAGGGCTGTTTCAGCAGAGCGCCGCGCGAACCCAGCGCGCCATCGAGATATAATTTGACCCCTGCCAGTTTCAGATGATCCTCATAGAGCCAGGGTGAAGGCGCCGGACCGGCAATCGCGACCATGTCCTCGATACCCGAGGCGTAAGAGACGATCCGGATTTTCAGCTGGCCCTTGTCCCCTGCCCGGCGAAAGCTCTGCCAGTCCTGCATCGTCGTGCCCATGTCGGCGATCGACG
Source organism: Sphingopyxis sp. BSNA05 (assembly GCF_013265645.1). Lineage (NCBI taxonomy): Bacteria > Pseudomonadati > Pseudomonadota > Alphaproteobacteria > Sphingomonadales > Sphingopyxidaceae > Sphingopyxis > Sphingopyxis sp. BSNA05. The sequence goes on from NZ_PYIA01000166.1 coordinate 9,396, forward strand.
TTACGCCGTTGGCCAGCAATATTTCCTGTGCCTTGGCAAGCGCCAGATCGCGCTCCACCGGACGCGGTGCCGGGATCGCCGCTTCAAACAGCCCCATTGCCGCATCGACAAAAATACCGGTCGGCTTGCCTCCGGCCTTCTCGATCGAGCCGCCGCTGGGTGATCTGGAAGAATTTGAGACACCTGCGGCCTTCATCGCAGCGCCATTGACCCAGGCCGCATGACCGTCGACGCGGGAAAGATATACCGGACGGTCGGGGACCACGCTATCCAGTTCCGCCGCGGTCGGAAAACGACCGAGCCCCCAGATTTCCTGGTTCCAGCCATTGCCGATGATCCAGGGCTTGCCCGGATTATCCGCAGCATATCGAGCGATTTTGGCGAGCGCCTCGTCCAGTGTCCTGCTGTCGGACAGATCCAGCGTCAGTGCGCCAAAGCCCATGCCCATGACATGGCCGTGCGCATCAAAAAACCGGGGATCAGCGTACGGCCCTTGCCGTCAAACTGGAAATCGACATCGCGCGGCCGCTTGTCCTTGCGATTGAGCAGCTGTTTCACTTTGCCGTCGTCGTCGATATGCATCGCGACAAAACGGACGACCTTGCCCTCGCTGTCGAGCGTCATGCCATTGACATTTTCAATCAGGCTGTCGGCCTGCGCGATACCGGGAAGCAGGAAAAGACCCGCAGCAATCGCCCCACACAGCCTGCCTGTTTTGTCCACCTGCTGCCCATGATATTCACCTTGTTCATTTTCTTTTCGGCAGGCGGGAAACCAATGAACTGGTATCATTGCGTCCGCCGCCGGCGGCCTGCACCTCGGCATAAAATTGATCGACCAGCGCCGCGACCGGGATGGTGGCGCCGTTGGTCCGGGCCTCTTCGATCGCCAGTCCCAGATCCTTGCGCATCCAATCGACGGCAAAACCGAAGTCGAACTTGTCTTCGGCCATGGTCGCCCAGCGATTGTCCATTTGCCAGCTTTGCGCAGCGCCGCCGGAAATCGCTTCATAAACCTTGTCCAGATCGAGCCGGCTGGCCTGGGCAAAGCGCAGCGCTTCCGACAGACCTTCAAGCACGCCGGCAATGGCGATCTGGTTGCACATTTTGGTGGTCTGGCCGGCGCCGGTGCGTCCGACATGGACGATCCGCCCGGCATAGGCGGCCATGATCAGTTCGGCCGCCGCAAAGGCTTCCTCGCTGCCGCCGCACATGATCGACAAAGTGCCGTTTTCCGCTCCGGCCTGACCGCCGGAAACCGGTGCGTCGACGACATGGATCCCCCGGCCCTCCGCTTCTACCGACAATTGCCGGGCAATGCGGGCCGACACCGTGGTGTGGTCGATAAACAAGGCAGCGGATGCCATGGTTGAAAAGGCGCCGTCACGCCCCATGGTGACAGATGCAAGATCATCGTCATTGCCGACACAGGTGATCACTATCTGCTTGTCGCGCGCTGCCTCGGCGGGGCTTTCGGCGATTTCTCCGCCATGTTGGGCCACCCATGCCTCGGCCTTGGCTCTGGTCCGGTTATAGACGGTGAGTTCGTGCCCGGCTGCGGCTAGATGCCCGGCCATGGGTCCGCCCATCACACCAATCCCGATAAATGCAATTTTTGCCATGATATCCCCTAAGCTGTTGCACGGCCATAATCATTGTTTCCCTCGATGACCAGATGCGTTAGGGGCACAGGCGATATGAATGATATGCAGAAAACCGCCCTTCCCTCGTTCGACCATGAGGATGTGAAAGCCGCGCACGACCGGATCAAGGACCGGATCGTCCACACCCCGACGCTCAAGAGCATTACGCTGTCCGAGCTGAGCGGTGCGGAAGTCTTTCTCAAATTCGAAAATCTGCAATTCACCGCAGCCTACAAGGAACGCGGCGCGCTCAACGCGCTGCTGCTGATGGACGAGAGCAAGCGCAAGGCCGGTGTTATCGCGGCTTCTGCCGGCAACCATGCCCAGGGCCTCGCCTATAACGCCAAGAATCTCGGCATCCCGGCCACCATCGTCATGCCGAGCACGACACCGATGGTGAAGGTCGAGCAGACCCGCGGCCATGGTGCCGAAATCGTTATTTTCGGCGGCAATTATGACGAAGCCTATGCCCATGCGATGGAGCTCGCCGAGCAGCGCGGCCTCACCTATATTCACGCCTTCGACGATCCGCATGTCGCGGCCGGTCAGGGCACAGTGGCCATCGAGATGCTGGAAGCCATCCCTGATCTCGATCGTCTGATCATCCCGATTGGCGGCGGCGGACTGTTCTCCGGCATGGCAACCGCAGCCAGCGCCATGAAACCGGACATCAAGATGACCGGCGTCCAGGCCGCGCTCTATCCCAGCATGTATGGCAGGCTGACCGGCAAGACCGTGACCGCCGGCGGCGACACGCTGGCCGAGGGCATTGCCGTGCGCAATCCCTCCGAATTTACCGCCGAGATCATCCAGAAATATGTCGACGAGATTTTGCTGGTCAGCGAAGCACAGCTCGAGGGCGCGGTCAGCCTGCTGCTGCAGATCGAGAAGACCGTGGTCGAGGGTGCCGGCGCCGCCGGTCTCGCGGCGCTGCTCGCCAACAAGGAAAAATTCGCCGGCGAGAAAGTCGGCCTGGTCCTGTGCGGTGGCAATATCGACACCCGCCTGCTGGCCAATGTTCTGCTGCGCGACCTCGCCCGCTCGGGCCGCCTCGCCCGTCTCCGCCTGCATCTGCGCGACCAGCCCGGCGCGCTCTACAATGTCGTGAAGCAATTTGCCGAGCATGAGGTGAATATAATCGAAGTCTATCACCAGCGGGTGTTCACCAACCTGCCGGCCAAGGGACTGATCACCGACATCGAATGCGAGGCCAAGGACCGGGAGCAGCTGGAAGGCCTGATCGCTGATCTCAACAAGGCCGGCTATGATGTCCGGCAGGTCGAACTGGCCGACTAGCGACAGATACGAGTGAAAAATTGTTCGAACGATTGAAAGTCGCGTCCCAGTACATCCTGCCAAAGCGGGGCCTTACCAGCTTTGCCGGTCGCATTGCCGAGGCGGAACGGGGCGCGCTGACGACCCGGCTGATAGGCTGGTTTGTCGGCAAATATGCGGTCGATATGAGCGAGGCCGGAAATCCGGACGTCGCCAGCTATAACAGCTTCAACGCCTTCTTCACCCGTCCACTCAAGGCCGACGCACGACCGATCACGAAAGCGGATTTTGCCTGCCCCGTGGATGGCGCGATCAGCCAGCTTGGTGCTATTGATGACCAGCATATCCTGCAGGCCAAGGGCCATTTGTTTACCTCGACCGAGTTGCTTGGCGGTGATTCAGCACTGGCAGCAGAGTTTCGCAACGGCAGCTTTGCCAATGTCTATCTGTCGCCCAAGGATTATCATCGCATCCACATGCCATGTGACGGCAGGCTTAAAAGCATGACCTATGTGCCGGGCGCGCTGTTTTCCGTTAACCCCGCCACGGCGCGCGGCGTGCCCAATCTTTTCGCGCGCAACGAGCGGGTAATCTGTGTGTTTGAATCACCGGAACATGGCACGTTCGCGATGGTCCTGGTCGGTGCTACCATCGTCGGCAGCATGGCAACGGTCTGGCACGGCCTCGTAAAGCCAAAGCCCGCGAACAAGATTAGGCAGTGGACCTATACTGACCAGAACATCACGCTCGAAAAGGGCGAGGAGATGGGCCGATTCCTGCTCGGCTCTACGGTCGTCATGCTGTTCCGCCCGAACAGCATCGCTTTTCAACCGACTGGGCACCGGAGAGATCGGTGCGTCTCGGCGAAACAATGGGTCACCGGCCTGGATTTTGAACATTTGTCGACTGGCTTGCGAACAAGCGACGAAGCGGTCACGTTATTATTCGCTTGGCTCCCTGATTGCTACCGACAGGTCCGCTAGTCGCCGTTGCGCACAGCTGACCGCGCGTCCGGATGGCGAATTCCGGGCCGTTCCCGGGATGTGGGCATTTGGTCCGCAACATCGACAAAGCAGAGCTTGGGCTCGCTTTTCAGCAACTTCCGTTTCCGACCCAATCGTGGACGTTCGCATTAACCTGATCTAGTGTCCGATGCTGTGGCGAAAGCTGTCTTTTTTGACCGATATTGATCCAGTCTATTGACTTACCCAAGGCACTGAGCCTCGAGTACTGAGAACGAATTAAGATGAGCGATAATATTGACTAAGGTTGTAAATATCTTGAGACAGTTGACTATTTTCAGCTTAGTGAGCGCACTTGTCTCGGCGTTCAGCATATTTTCGATGCTCGAAATCATTTGGCAGTTCGGAATATCGCCAGTCATCAGCGACCTTTTGCAATATTACAGGACGCTATCGCAGTGGGCGTTGGGCTGGATTGGATGGCCGTGGAGCTGGAGGCTCTCCCTCGTTGCCCGTGATATATTGGGGCTGCAACTCTTGTGCGCCGGAATACTATTGCGATCCGGTGCAATTAGAGACTTAACCGTCCGGAGTGCCAATGATAATATCAGACCAGCAGGTCCGGTTTTGAAATTTTTATTCCTCGCTACGCCACTTGGTATATTTTGTTGTTACAGTGCGTTGCAGGGAGTTATCATGTCACCATTCGCGGAGGACGATCGCTCTTCAAGCCTCAGTAAGCAAGTTCTGCCATTTGTGCTGTCGAGTATCTTGGCGCTGTTCGTCATCTTTGCGTTCAATGCTTATGGCGTATCAGCCGTTAGCATGTAGAACTCGATTTATTTGCGGAGAGGTAAACATGGCGGTCGATAGAAAACTTTGGGCTGAGTCTTTTACAAATGGACTACCACATTGGCCTTGTCCCACGTGCACGAAGGGGCATCTCGTGGTCATGGAGGGCAAGTTGTGGAATGAAGAAACTGGGCCATCAAAGGCTGCGCATAGCCATGATGCCTGGGACTTAGAGTGGATCGAAAAACGCTTTGTCGGTTTGCTTGAGTGCAGCATGCCAGTTTGCAAGGAATTGGTGGCTGTCGGAGGTTCATCAAGCATAGATTATTATCAAATCGGTGAAAATGAGTATGTTGATGACACTTATTATCGCGTGGAATCGCTGCATCCGGCGCCTATTCCGATTTCCTGCCCCGAGGAAACTCCGGCGCCAGTGGAAGAATCCATCCGTGAAGCATCTTCTTTATTTTGGCAAAGCCCCGAGTCTACAGCAAATAAAATACGACAAGCGGTCGAGAATTTGATGAATGTTCATGGCATCGATAGCAAGGATGGCAAAGGCAATCACGTCAATTTACACGTGCGGATTGAGCAGTTTTCAATAACCGATGCACTCAACGGCGAGGTGCTATTAGCTACCAAATGGTTAGGAAATAGTGGTAGCCATGTGGGAGGTATCAGCCGCGAGGAAGTTCTGGACGCCTTTGATATGATTGAGCTGGTGTTGGAAAACCTATACGGCAAGACCAAAGATGAAATTATGGCGAAGGTCGCTGCGGTGAACGCTGCTAAGGGTGCCAAAAAGAAACCTTGATCGCGGAAATTTGCCGATGCCAACCAAACAGTTTGCAACTAGGCGTCTATTTTATACTGGTTGATCAAACGCAAATCGACGTCCGCTTTTGGAGTGTTGCCATCTTTAGCAAAAGCATTGTCGAATGACCGCCTTCCACCCAATTTCCGTCATCCAACGAGACCGCGGCCACCGTCCGCTTTCCGGATATTGCTGAGTCCAGACCTAAACCGGCGCCGTAACCCCGGCATCGCGCATGCCGCGCCAGATCTGTAGCGCCTGCACCGTTTCCGGCACATCGTGCACCCGAACGATCTGCGCGCCCTGCTGGATCGCGTGATGGGCGAAGGCAATCGAGCCGCCGAGACGTTGGTCGACCGGCGCTTCCTTGGATAGCGCCCCGATCATCCGTTTGCGACTGGCACCGATCAATAGCGGCTGACCCAATGCATGGAACATCGCGATATTGTTCATCAGGGCGAGATTGTCGGTCAGCGACTTGCCGAAGCCGAGGCCCGGATCAATGATGATCTTGTCGCGCTCGAAGCCTGCCGCGACCACCTCAGCGACCCGCTGCTCCAGCCAGTCGAGCGTATCGGTAACGATATTGCCATAGCCGTCGCCCTTGTGCGGGTCCTTGCCGCTGGAGGGCGCGTGCATCAAGATCACCGGAAGACCGGACACGCCGGCCACCTCGAGCGATCTCTTGTCGTGCAGCAAGGCCGAGACATCGTTGATCAGATGGGTGCCCGCAGCGATTGCCGCCTCCATCACCGCCGCCTTGCGCGTGTCGATGGAAATGGCAGCCCCGCAATGGGCCAGCTTTTCGATCACCGGCACCACGCGCTTGATTTCATCGCCTTCCCAGACCGGATCTGCGCCGGGCCTGGTGCTTTCACCGCCGATATCGAGGATCGATGCGCCGGCAACCGTCATGGCCAAGCCGGCTTCGGCCGCCTTTTCAGGATCATTCTGATGTTTGCCGCCATCGGAAAAACTGTCCGGCGTGATATTCAATATGCCCATGACATGCGGCTGGTCGAAGCGGATGGTCCGCTCTCCACATTTCAGAGCGTCATGCTGCCGGGTCAGATTGGCAAATAAAGTGGCGGCCCGCTCGGCCAATGGCTCGGGAAGGGCTTTCGACCATTCCGGCCATTGGGTGACGTTGACCAGGCCCCTGCGGTTCGGAAAATCGGCCTCAACTATCAGATATTCTATCTGAGAAAACCAAGTTAAACTGTTGTTTAACCATTGATTTTACCCTCATGCCATTGGGGACTATCGACAAATCCGACAGGCTTTAGATAAAGCCTGGCATCCGCCCCACATGCTTCCAATTCTTCCAATTGTCCCATGGCTTCCCCCTATCAGGGTTCAGTAGCCAGCAAATAAGTCTGGCGCAGATTGTCGATCGGCTTCAGGTCCTTGCCGTCCTTGTAATACCAATAGGTCCAGCCATTGCAGCTTGGTGCATTTTGCACGGTTGCGCCGATCTTGTGGATCGACCCTTCCTGACCTTCCCAGATCACCGAACCGTCTGCGCGAACCTTGACCTTATACTTGCGGTTCTTGCTGCACAGTTCGTCGCCGGGCTTCAGATAGCCGGTTTCGACCAGCGTTCCAAAGGCAACCCGCGGTTTGGACTTGGGCGACTGCATGGTCTTGAGTGCGCTTTCGTCTAGCGGCAGCGCCTCGGCAATGCGCTGTTCGGCGACTTCGCAATAGCTGTCCTCTTTCTCGCAACCGATCCATTCGCGGCCCAGTCTCTTTGCGACCGCGCCGGTCGTGCCGGTGCCGAAGAAAGGATCGAGCACAACATCGCCGGGATTGGTGGTTGCCAGCATGATGCGGTAAAGCAATGCTTCCGGTTTCTGGGTCGGGTGCGCCTTGGTGCCGTTGCGTTTCAGCCGCTCCTGACCACCGCAAATCGGCATCACCCAGTCGCTGCGCATCTGCAGTTCATCATTGAGATTCTTCATCGCGCGATAGTTGAATGTATATTTGGATTTTTCCGATTTCGATGCCCAGATCAATGTCTCGTGCGCATTGGTGAAGCGAGTGCCCTTGAAATTGGGCATCGGATTGGCCTTGCGCCAGATGATGTCGTTGAGGATCCAGTAGCCGAGGTCCTGCAGCGAAGCGCCAACCCGGAAAATATTGTGATAGCTGCCAATGACCCACAGGGATCCATCGGGCTTGAGAATACGGCGTGCTTCGGCCAGCCAGGCCTTGGTGAAGGCATCATAAGCGGCGAAGCTGTCAAATTGGTCCCAGGCATCGTCCACGGCGTCCACCTGACTACCCTCCGGACGGAACAAATCTCCGCCAAGCTGCAGATTATAGGGCGGATCGGCGAAGACCATATCGACCGATGCATCGGGCAGCGATGCCATCGCGGTGATACAGTCCATCTTCATGATCTGCCCCAGTGGCAGCTCGACAGCCTTTTTGCGGTGCGTGTTCCAGCGCTTGGCGCGGTGCGTGTTTTGGGCGCCTTAATGCGCTCGATAATCCCCATGAAACTCAATTCCTTTTTTCGATCGCGCCCGTGGTGAGTCCCAAATCGTCCGCGGTCAAGGCCGTTAACATAGGTTAAAGGCGTATCTTAATGGTTAACGGAAACTTGTCCGGGAGAACGAAAGGAGTCCGTCACCAGATATGGAGTCAGGGCCGCCGAGCCAGACTCAATCCCTAGTGGTGTGACGCAAAAGACTCGTTCGCGAAGTTTATTTGTTCAAAATCGGGAAATTGCCCGAAATCAAATTCGGTTCACAAAAAGCGGCGTTCAGGCTATATGCTTAATCAATAGTAAAGCTCGAAAGCGCAACAGCCCGGGGGCCGGTGAACAAATGGCACGTAATTTTCGCGACAAATATCAGCATGAATATGGCATCGCCCAGCAGAGCGACGAACCCCGCCCGCATCCCGGCGTGATCGTCGGCGGCGAGGCCGGGCGCGAGAAGCGCAAGGAATATGCGATCGTTTTCGGCTCCAAGATTTTCGGCTCGATTGCAGCGGTCTGGTGGATGTTTACCTATGATACCGGCTGGGTCGAATGGTCGGCCTTCATCGCCGGCTATATCGTGCTGATGCTCGGCATCGTCCTCGGCTTCCACCGCTATTATTCGCACAAGGCCTTCGAAACATCGGTGCCGATGCAATATATTCTCGGTGCCATGGCGCAAATGTCGATCCAGTCCTCGGTATTGCGCTGGGCCGCAGACCACCGGCGGCACCATGCCCATAGCGACGAGGTTGGCGACGTCCACAGCCCCTGGCTTGACGGCAAGGGCAAGCCAACCAGCAGGCTCAAGGGCATGTTCCACTCGCATTTCGGCTGGTTCATGGACGATTGCGTCACCGACATGAGCATCTACGGCAAGGGCCTTGCAGACAATGAGGTCGTGCTGTGGCTGCACAAGACGCGCTGGTTCTGGCTGGTCTTCTCGCTGATCATCTTCCCCGGTGTCTGGGGTCTTGTTTTCGGCGGCTGGGACCATGTGATCGGCACGATCCTGATCGGCGGCTATTTCCGGACCTTCGTGGTGCTGCAGATCACGCTCGGCATTTCCAGCTACGCCCATGTCGTGGGATCACAGCGCCATACCAAGGGCGTCGGCACCGCCCGGAACAGTTTCATCTTCTCGCTGCTGACCTTCGGCGAAGGCTGGCACAACAATCACCATAAGCATCCGCGCGCCAGCTTTCAGGGCATGGCCTGGTGGGAAATCGACATCGCCGGCTATGTCCTGCTGTTGCTCGAGAAAATGGGCCTGGTGTGGAATGTCACCCGGCAACCCAAATATATCAAAAGCGAGAGCGGCGAATGGGTTCTCGCAGAGCGCAAGATCGCGCCGAAACGCGCGGAAGTCGAAGCCTAGAGCAATTCCATCTGGGAGACCGGAGCGAAGCTTCTGCGGTGCAGCGGCGTCGGTCCATATTGCCTGAGCGCCGCCAGATGCTCGGCGGTGCCATAGCCCTTGTTCCGTTCCCAGCCATATTGCGGATATTGTTCGGCTGCGGCGATCATCAGCCGGTCCCGAAATTCCTTGGCGAGAATGGAGGCAGCGGAAATACAGGGATGCAGCGCATCGCCGCCGATCACCGCCTCGGCAGAATAGGTCCATTTCGGCAAGCGGTTGCCATCGACCAGTATATGATCGGGGACGGCATCCAGCCCTTCCACCGCGCGTGTCATTGCCAGCATCGTTGCCTGCAATATGTTGATCTCGTCAATCTCGGCCTCGGAACATTGGGCCACTGAAAAGCGGGCACATTCCATGATTTCCACTTCGAACCGCGCGCGCTTTGTTGCCGTCAGCTTCTTGCTGTCATCCAGCCCAGCAATAGCGTGATCATGCGGCAAGATCACCGCAGCGGCCACGACCGGACCGGCGAGCGGCCCCCTGCCCACTTCGTCCACGCCGGCGATCATCGCTCATCATCCTGAAAATCTGTCACAAACTGGTGTCCGAGCGGCCCGCTGCCTTCTCCAAGCCCCGGCGCTTCCAGTATCGCGATGCGGGTGAAGGATATGGCCTGCTCGAAAGCCGCGTTCAGATCCAGTCCGCTGCCGAGACCGACCGCCAGCGCGCTGGCGAAGGTGCAGCCGGTACCATGGGTTTCGCTGCTATCGATCCTTTTCCCTTCGATCCGCCTGACAAGGCCGCTTGGCGCATAGAGTTCGTCGACGACCACTGAACCGTCTCCGTGACCGCCCTTGGCCACCAGATGGCAGCCATGGCTCAAAATCTCGTCCTTGCCGCCCAGCGCTTCCAGTTCCGGCAGATTGGGCGTGACCACCGATGCCACGTCCATCAGCTTGCCGAACGCGGCTATCGTCTCGCTATCCGCCAGGATACTGCCGCTGGTCGCGATCATCACCGGATCGAAGACAATGGCGATGCCCAGCTTCTGCAGATAGTCCGCCACCGCTAGCGCTGCCGCCGCAGTACCGATCATGCCGATCTTGACCGCATCGACGCCGATATCGCTGACCACGGATTCGATCTGCTGCAGGATCATTTCGGTCGGCAGCTGGTGGACGGCCTGCACCCCGAGCGTATTCTGCGCGGTAATCGCGGTGATCGCCGTCATTGCATGCCCACCGAGCATGGTGATGGTCTTGATGTCCGCCTGTATGCCGGCCCCGCCACCGCTGTCCGAGCCGGCAATCGACAATATCCGTGGGCAGTTAGCGGTCACAGGAATAATGGCCCGACCTGGACGATCAGAAACCATTCAAAGGCACCGACGATCAATATGATGGGAAGCCAGAAGCGGCGGAAAAACCGCGCGCAAAATATAGAGGAGCAGCGTCACGAGGACCGGCAGGATCAGGCCCATGGCCACAATGGTTCTGGCGTCCATGGCGTCGAGAAAACCCAGCATCAGCCAGCAACTTCCTCTACCACCGCGCAAATGCGGTCGACCACAGCATTGACCTGAGCCTCGTCGTCACCTTCGGCCATCACCCGGATCAGCGGCTCGGTGCCCGATTTACGGATGACCAGACGGCCGCTGCCTGCCAGTTCCTTCTCCGCTTCGGCAATCACCGCCTTGACCTTTTCGCTCTCGAGCGGCTGGCCATCGCTGTAACGCACATTCTTGAGCAATTGCGGGACCGGATCAAAAAGATGCAGCAATTCGCTCGCCGGCTTTCCGCTATCGACCAGTTCACCGAGCACCTGCAGCGCTGCAACGGTGCCGTCGCCGGTGGTTCCGTGATCGAGCAGGATCATATGCCCCGACTGTTCGCCACCGACATTATAACCGCCCTTTTTCATCTCCTCCAGAACGTAGCGATCGCCGACCTTGGCTCGCACGAGATCGAGATTCTGCGCGTTGAGAAACCTTTCCAGCCCGAGATTGGACATCACCGTGGCAACAATTCCGTCCCCGCGGAGCAACCCGTTCCGGCTCCAGCTCCAGCCGATCAGAGCCATCAGCTGGTCGCCGTCGACCACCTGGCCCTTTTCATCGACCACGATCAAGCGGTCAGCATCCCCGTCCAGCGCGATACCGATATGCGCGCCGGATGCGACGACAGTTTCCTGCAAGGTTGCGACATCCGTCGACCCGCATTTGTCGTTGATATTGAGACCATTGGGACTGATCCCGAGCGTCACAACCTCGGCGCCCAGTTCCCATAGCGCAGAAGGCGCCACCTGATAGGCGGCGCCGTTGGCACAATCGCAAACGATTTTCAGGCCGTCCAGCCGGATATGGTCGGGCAAGGACATCTTGACCGCGTGAATATAGCGACCGCGCGCATCCTCGAACCGTTTGGCGCGGCCAATATCAGCCGCCGGGGCCAGCTTTGCCTCGTCTTCCAGATAGGCTTCGATGGTAAATTCATCCTCGTCGGACAGTTTGAAACCGTCCGGACCGAACAGCTTGATCCCATTGTCATAATAGGGATTGTGGCTGGCCGAAATCATCACCCCGAGATCGGCGCGCATCGAACGGGTCAGCAGGGCAACAGCGGGTGTCGGCAAAGGCCCGACCTGAACGACATCCATACCGACGCTGGTAAAGCCGGCAACCAGCGCATTTTCCATCATATAGCCGGACAGTCTGGTATCCTTGCCGATGACCACCCGGTGACGATGATCGCCGCGCTGGAAATGCCGCCCGGCGGCCTGCCCCACCTTCATGGCGATCTCTGCCGTCATCGGATGTTTGTTGGTCAGGCCGCGTATCCCGTCGGTACCGAAAAACTTCTTCATCATATCCACTTATTTCCCACCAAGATCGCGCCCGTTGCGCCTTTCTCTAGCCGATGGATCGGCTGGAGACCAAGAGGGAATGGAAGCGATAGCAAAAATTACACATAATCACCCCTTGCCAGCTCCAGCCCGCCATGGTTGATGGTCCGCTCGGCAAAGACAAAGGGATGGACCATTGAAAAAGCGCTGATCATATTGGTTGCCCTGATTCTAGGGATATTGATCGGACTCTTTGTCGGCCCGAGAAGCGCATTGCTGGTCGAGGCCGCCGATGTCGTCGGTAACATGTGGCTCAATGCCCTGCGCATGACGGTCATTCCGCTTGTCTTCACCCTGCTCGTCGTCGGCATCGGCAAGGCCGCATCCATGGCCCGCGCCGGAAGGATGACCGCCCGCGCGATCCTGTTCATGATATTCATTCTCTGGTGTTCGTCGGCCATGGCAGCGCTGCTGACACCGGCCTTGCTCGAATTTTTCCCGCTTGACGGCGATGCGGCAGCGGCGTTGCGCTCTGCCCTCGGGACTGCCGGACCGCCAGGAGAAGTCCCTCCGTTCAGTGAATTTCTCCGCGCCCTGATCCCGACCAATGCCATTGCCGCAGCAGCCGAGGATGCGGTGCTGCCGCTGATGATATTCGCGCTGGCTTTTGCCTTTGCGATCACCCGCCTGCCGACGCGCAAAGGATGATGCTGGACCAGTTTTTCAATGCGATCGCCGATGCGCTGCTGATCCTGATCCAGTGGGTTCTGGCGCTGGCACCGATCGGCGTTTTCGCCCTTGCCCTGGGCGTCGGCGCCAATGCCGGGCTCGCTGCCTTCGGGGCCTTGGCGCATTATGTGCTGATCGTCAGCAGCATCGGGATGGTGATCTGGATTTTCAGCTATATTCTGACTTATGTCGGCGCAAAGCGCGGACCCGTCGCCTTTTTCAAGGCTTCGGCACGGGCGCAGGCAGTAGCGATTTCCACGCAAAGCTCGCTCGCCTCGCTGCCGGCGATGGTGAACGGCGTCAAGACCCTGGGCGTCGGTGACCGCTCCGCCGATGTCGTCCTGCCGATCTCGGTTGCATTGTTTCGCGCCACCGGCCCCTGCATGAATTTGGCGGTGGCCATCTATGTCGCCCATCTCATGGGCATTGAACTGTCGGTCGGCATGCTCGCGATCGGTGTGGTCGTGGCGGCGATCACGACCATGGGGGCAGTCAGCCTGCCCGGCTCGATCAGTTTCATCACGTCGATCGCGCCGATCTGCATCGCGATGGGGGTCCCGATCGACCCCCTGGTGCTGCTTTTGGCAATCGAGACCTTTCCTGATATCATCCGGACAGTCGCCAATGTCAGCGCGGACATGAGCGTCACCGCGACAATCGCCAGAAGCGAGGGAGATTTGACATGAAATATCGCAAACTCGGACCCGAACTGGAAGTCTCGGCGCTGGGTCTCGGCTGTATGCCGATGGCAGGGATCGGCAAGAGCATGTACGGTACGGCGAGCAGCGCCGAAAGCCTGGCGACCATAGACCGGGCGATCGAATTGGGCGTCACCTTTTTGACACCGCCGAAGTCTACGGCCCCCATATCAACGAGGAATTGCTCGGGCGGGCGATCCGCGGCCGGCGCGAGCGGCTGGTCATCGCCACCAAATTCGGCTTTGCCATCAACGACGGTACGGTGCGCGGCGTGGATTCAAGCCCGGCCAATGTCCGAAAAGCCTGCGAAGGGTCGCTGATGCGGCTGGGCATCGATACAATCGATCTTTTCTACCAGCACCGCGTCGACCCCAATGTGCCAATCGAGGATACGGTCGGCGCAATGGCCGAGCTGGTGACAGAGGGAAAGGTCCGCTATCTTGGCCTGTCCGAAGCCGGAGCGGCTACGCTGAAAAAGGCGCATGCGACCCACCCGATCGCCGCGTTGCAGTCCGAATATTCGCTGTGGGAACGGGGTGTCGAGGAAGATATTCTGCCCGTCTGCCAGGACCTGAATATCGGCTTCGTGCCTTATAGCCCGTTGGGTCGCGGTTTTCTGACCGGCCAGATCAGCAGCCGCGAGGATCTTCCCCAGGATGACTATCGCCGGAACGATCCGCGCTATTCCGAAGAGAATTTCGCGCTCAACATGAAACTGGTCGACGTCGTCAAGACGGTTGCCGACCGGCATCACTGCTCACCCGCGCAAATTGCTCTGGCATGGCTGCTGGCCCAGGACGATTTTATCGTCCCGATCCCGGGTTCGAAACGGCGGGCGACGCTCGAAGACAGCATGGCCGCCGTCGATATCACGCTGACCGGAGCGGATCTCGACGAACTGGAAGCCGCAGCGCCGGTCGGCGGCACTGCGGGTCCTCGCTACGGCGAGACCATGATGTCGATGGTCCGGCTCTAGCGCCTAGCGGTCATAGGCTTTGGGCAAGGCGCCGGAGCGGGATTGGCATAGCGGTCCCGCAGGCGCATCTGGCGGTTGCTGAGCGACTGGTCGACACCGTCGATTATCACCTTTTCAACCTGGGTCGACAGCTCCAGCGGATCGCCGGTCCAGATCACCACATCGGCCTGGCGGCCGGCCTTGAGAGACCCCAGCTGTCCGCCGACATCCATGATCTCCGCAGGCACCGAACTGATCGCGGCAAAAGCCTCGTCCCAGCTCAGCCCGGTGGCGCGCGGAACCTTGTTCAACGCCACAAGATTACCGGCATATTGCACCGAATAGCGCAGCTGGTGCGCGTCACGGTCGTTGATCATACCGATGGCAACCTTGACCCCGGCATCCTTCATCCGACCGATATTGGACTGTGTGGACGCCAGATCCTCGAAACCATAAGGCAGATCGCTGAGCGCCGAAGCGAGTACGGGCACGCCGGCTGCGGCAATATGATCGGCCACGCGCCAGCCTTCATTCACCCCGACCAGTACCATTTTCAGGGCCGGAAAATCCTTGCGCAAGTCGAGGACCTTCAGAATGTCATTGGCGCTTTCGACATGGACCAGCAGCTTGGTGTTGCCGTTGATGACGGGTAGCAGAGCCTTCGCGTCCGATGCCTTGAGCAGATCACTGTCAAAGGCCGCCGGATTGCGGGCATAAGTGCGTGCCTCTTCGAGCAGCGCCCGGAAATGGATATGCGAGGCTGACCGGCTGCCCCTGCCCGGCGATGACCTGTCTCGCCCAGTTCGACAAACTGGAATGCGCGCGCGCGGGTGATCGGATCTTCATCCTGCCCGAGGTCGACGATCGCCCCGAATCCGCCGAAGATGGAGCTTGAGGTGCTCGGCGAAACCACCGCTCTCGTCACCCCTGCGGCGCGGTTGACGGCAACTGCCGAAGCAAAGGGGTTGATCGCATATTGCACGTCCAGCGCAGCCGAAAAGGGCGAACGGCTGGCGTTCATGTCGTTGGTCTGGCTGACCGCCCCGACCTCGACCAAGCCGATCCGGCTGAACCCGGCAAAATGCCCGGTGTCACCCATTTGCCGGTGGCGTCGATCCGTCGTGCATCGGCGGGAATGGAGATATTGGCACCGGCAGCAACGACGCGGTCGTTGCGGATCAATACCGTACCGCCGTCGATCGGCGCGCTGCCGTCGCCGATCACGACTTTGCCGCCGGTAATGGCGGTGGTCTGCGCAGCAAGCGGCGCAGCGATCAGGGCCGCAGCGGAGACGAGCAATGTGGCAAGGCGCTTCATTTCACGTCTCCTTCACCGGGCTGGCCGAGTTCGAAATCGCTGACCGGGCGGCGGCTGGGATCGCCGCTGTCAAACATCAGCGCGCCGTCAATCCAGACCTTTTCGGGCCGCGCATATACGCTCAGCGGATTGCCGTTCCACAGTACCAGATCAGCCATCTTTCCGGGTTTCAGGCTACCGGTCATCTCGTCAATGCCCATGGCTTTCGCCGGATTGAGCGTGATCCAGCGGATTGCCTGTGCGTCGCTGATCTCTATGCCCATTGCCCGGCCATCGGCCAGAGCCTTGGCCGCTTCCTGGTTGAGCCGCTGGATCTGGTTTTCATCATCGCTGTGGATGATCACGCAGGCGCCGGCATTCTGCAACAGCGCCGCATTTTCCGGGATCGCGTCATAGGCTTCCATCTTGAAGCCCCACCAGTCGGCCCAGACGGCGGAACAAATGCCCTCTTCGGCCAGAATGTCGGCGATTTTATAGCTTTCGACCGCATGGTGAAAGGCAGTGACCTTATAGCCGAATTCCTTCGACATATCGATAATCTGGGCAAGCTCGTCCGCGCGGTAGCAATGGTTATGGACGAGAATATCCCCGTCGAGCACGCCGGCCAGAGTTTCCTTGCCGAGATCGCGCTTCTGGCTCTTGCCGGCGTTGCGCTTGTCGCGATAATCCTGAGCGTCGATCCATGTCTGCCGGTTGAGCGCGAGATTGCCCATACGGGTCGACGGCATCCGGTTGCGATTGCCATATACACGCTTGGGATTTTCGCCGCAGGCCATTTTCATGCCATAAGGCGCACCGGGAAATTTCATCGCCTGCACGGTGCGCGCAGGGACATTTTTCAAGGTGACCGAGCGGCCGCCGAACAGATTGGCCGAGCCTGGCAGAATTTGCAGCGCCGTGATGCCGCCATTGGCCAGGGCACGGGAAAATCCCGGATCATGCGGCCAGACACTATGTTCGGCCCAGACTTCCGGGGTCACCGGCGAGGTCGCTTCATTGCCATCATCATGGGCTGACACGCTGGGCGTCGGATAGTCGCCGAGATGGCTGTGCACGTCGATGATGCCGGGCGTGACATATTTACCGGTACCATCGACAATGGTCGCATCGGCCGGGATGGCCGTGTCGGGGCCGCCGATCGAGGAGATTTTCCCGCCCGCCATGAACACTGTTCCCCGCTCGATCCGGCCGCCCTCACCATCGTAGATGGTCACGCCGGTGATAGCGGTGGGCGCCGAAGGATAGGCGCGGTAGGTCGAGGGAAATGCGACCTTGGCCGGTTTGCTCGATTTCACGGGCGGTGAGGCGCTAGCCGAATTTGTATCCGCCGCATTGGCCGTACAGCCGGCCAACAGCGATCCGCCAGCAACCAGCGCCAGCAAAGCCCCAAATTTCATAGCAAAGCCCCTCAGTCTTATGGTTTGGTCGTTGGGTGGATACCGGCAGCCTGTGGTTCGCCCACTTCCCGCTGGCCTTCCAGATCATCGCCGACATTGTCGTCCTTCAGCGTGTCAAGATGCATCAGATTTCTGATCAGCGGGGATATCACGAGAACACCGATCCCAACGGCGATCGCCACCCAGCCAACGGTGGAATAGACATCCAGCACAACCTGCTTGCCCGCTTCCTCGCCCACGCCTTCAGCGCCTGTTGCGGAAGCGATGAGACCTGCGGCAAAATTGCCGGTTGCCGATGCGAAGAACCATGTACCCATGATCAGGCTCGCCATATGGGCGGGAGCCAGCCGGTTCATCGCCGACAAACCGACCGGCGACAGGCAGAGTTCACCAGTTGTGTGCAGCAGGTAGATCAGGAAGATGAAGATCACAGGCGTCGCATTTTCAAGTCCGGCAGACTGCGCGCCCCAGACCAAAACCAGAAAGCCGAGACCAACCTGAACAACACCCAGACCGAATTTGAACGGCGCGGATGGCTCGATTCCCTTGCGGCCCATCACCGTCCATAGCGTCGCAAATACCGGCGCCAGCAGGATGATGTAGATCGCGTTGATCGACTGGAAGGTCGAGGCAGGAACACCGGCGCGATCAACATGCCGGTCGGTGAACAGGTTCAGCGAAGAACCAGCCTGCTCGAACAGCGCCCAGAATATGATTGATGTCAGGATCAGGAACATTGCCGCGAAGATACGGTCGCGTTCGTCGGATGCCAGCTTCGTGACCGCGGTCACCAGCACATAGAGAACCAGCGCGCCGCCAAACAGGCCGAGCACGTAGCCGACCATGTCCTGGAACTGAATGGCCAGCCAGCAGATACCGACAAGTACCAAACCGATGATATACATCCACCATTCCAGCTTCAGTCCGCCAACAGGCTTGTTCAGAAGCTCCGGATCCTTGGCTTCGCCGCGTCCGAGCAGGAGGGGTTTGCCCCAGATGAAGACAACCAGGCCAAGCAGCATGCCGATGCCGGCCAGACCGAAACCATAAGCCCAGCCATAGGTTTCACCGATATAGCCGCAAAGCAGCGAGCCCATCGCCGCGCCCAGATTGATGCCCATGTAGAAGATCGTATAGGCGCCGTCGCGTCGCACATCGGTGCGGGGATAGAGCTGGCCGACAATCACCGAGATATTGGCTTTCAGAAAGCCGGAGCCGACGATGATAAGCGCGAGCGCCAACCAGAATATGCTGATGATCGGGTTATCGACGTGGCCAATCCCGGCGTCGCCCTCGAAGGCCATGAAGAAATGGCCGAGCGTAAGCAGCACGGCCCCGAACAGCACGGCCTTTCGTTGTCCCAGATATTTGTCCGCCAGATAACCGCCGACGACAGGGGTAATATAGACAAGCGCCGTATAGGCGCCATAAATGATACCGGATTCGCTATCGGAAAAGAGCCAGTGCTTGGTCAGGTAGAAGATAAGCAGCGCGCGCATGCCGTAATAGGAAAAACGTTCCCACATTTCTGCGAAAAACAGAACAAACAGCCCCTTGGGGTGGCCGAGGAATGTCCCTCTTGCATCACCCGATTCCAGATACGCTCCCGCCATATAAATACTCCCCGGCAATAGACTTGGGCCGCATAATCCGGCCCGGTTGCCTCGCACCCTAATGATAAAAATGCGCAAGTGAAGCATATTGTTTCAAGCGAGACCGGTTTTCCGCAAATTCGCCTTGCAATCGGCCCCGTCTCTTCCGAAGTGACAATCATGACCGAAAAGCAATTCAACGATCTCAGCAGCCTCGCCAGCTACCTCCCCTCCCGCCGCTCCGGACGGCCGCGCGACATGATCGCACCCGGACCAGGCAAGGCGCAGATTGAAGAGATTGTCACCATTGCCCTGCGCACGCCGGACCATGGCAAGCTGGCGCCGTGGCGCGTGGTTGCAGTCAGTGACGATCAGCGCAGCCTTCTCGCCAAAGGCATCCATAATGCCTATCTGAAGGAGCGGCCGGATGCCGGACGGATGGAACTCGAATCGCTGGAGTCAATGGCGTGCCAAGCGCCGACCCTGCTCGTTTTGCTATATTCGCCGGTGGAATCGACCAAGATTCCCCTCTGGGAACAGGAGCTCAGCTGCGGCGCCTTTGCGATGAACATCCTCCATGCCACCCATGCCATGGGCTTTGTCGGCGGCTGGATCACCGGCTGGCCGGCTTTCAACGATGATGTGCGCGATCTGTTCGGCGCCGCTCCGGAAAGAATCGCCGGCTTCCTCTTTCTGGGGACGGCAGGCGCAGAACTGACCGAGCGCCCCCGGCCGGAGCTTGCCGACATATTGTCATTCTGGGACCCGGCGACGCCGGATTAGAGGCTGGATCTCAGGCCAGGTTCCCGAGAAAACGGAACTTACGCCTTGCCCGCTTCGCTGTATTATGGCAGTGCAGCAGCATGAACAACAGCAACAAACCGGTCTATCTCAAATTGCGGGACATTATTTCCGAATCCATTCTCGACGGTGAATATGGCGAAGGCGACATGCTGCCGTC
The DNA here is from genome assembly GCF_013265645.1 of Sphingopyxis sp. BSNA05. Classification (NCBI taxonomy): domain Bacteria; kingdom Pseudomonadati; phylum Pseudomonadota; class Alphaproteobacteria; order Sphingomonadales; family Sphingopyxidaceae; genus Sphingopyxis; species Sphingopyxis sp. BSNA05. Next base: position 29,219 of record NZ_PYIA01000166.1, read on the forward strand.
GGTCCGTGTCTTCGCCGCCGAACAGGGCGCCAATCCCCTGACCGTGGCAAAAGCCTATCAGGGCTTTCAGGAAGACGGCCTGGTCACGGTGAAGCGCGGGGTTGGCATGTTTGTCGCAGCCGGCGCGAAAAACCGTCTGCGCCTCGCCCAGAGAGAGGATTTCATCAAGAATATCTGGCCCCCGGTCGAGCGCCAGATGAAGCGGCTGGACCTGTCGATCGAAGATCTGGTGAAAAGCGACGCCTGAACCGCCGTCAGCTTTTGATCTTGCTCCGTTCGGCGCGCTGCTCTGCATAGGCGCGACGCAGGCTTTTCCGGTAAACCGGATTGTCCGGCATGATCGCTACCGCTTTCCTGAGCAAGCTTATGGCCTGTTTCCGGCGGGTCTTGTCCTCCAGCAGCGCCAGACCATAGAGATGCGTCACCACCGGACTTGACGGCTGCACCCGATAGGCAATCCGCCCGGCGGCGATAGCCTTTTCGGTGTGCCCGAGACCGGTATAGGCCTGGGTCAGGCCTGCCATGATCAGGGCGTCATTGCTGCCAATGCGCTGGCGCAGATTTTCCAGAATATGGGCCGCAACGGACCAGCTTTCGGTTTCCAGATGGGCATAGGCCATCCAGCGCAGCCCCGCGATATTGCCGGGATTGTAATTGAGATATTGCGCGAGATCCTCGCCCGCCTGCTGCATCTCGCCTTTCGCGCGCAAAACTTCGACCAGACGCAGCATCACCGGTTCGGAAAAGCGGATGCTGCGCGCCTGTCCGAGCGCGTCCAGCGCCTCGTCATAATTGCCCATGGTCGCGGCGACGTCGGCGACCAGAATATGGGCCGCGCTCGCGCCACGATTGCCTTGTTGCAGCCGCTTCGCTTCGGCAAAGGCGGCATCATAATCACCCGCCGTGTAGAGCGCGCGAATATAGGGAACCACCACCCGCGCATCGTTCGGGTTGCGCTGCGCTTCGGCGCGCAGCACGCTGAGCGGGGCGGCCGCCATGAAGGCGCTCTCCCGTCCGAAATCATGAACCGCGGCGCGGTTCATGATGGCCGCGGCCTGCCCCCGCTCACCGATCGATTCGAGCGCGCGGCCCGCCAGCCACAGCGCATAGGGATCGGCGCCGCTCCGGTTGACCTGTGGCTTGAGAATATCGACCGCATCGCTAGCGCTCCCCGCAAGATAGAGCGAACGTGCCAGCAGGTTCTGCGCCTGCCTGTTGTTCGGCTGGATCGAGACGAGCCGCTGGAACTTGTCGACCGCGGCATTAGGATTGCCCTCGGCATGTTCGATGATCCCCTGCACCAGCAAAACCGCAGGAACATCGTCGATCGCGCCTCCGGTTTTCTGCATCAGTCGTCTCGCCAGATCATATTGTCCCGCCCGGGCCGCGAGCACCGCCTGCATGAAGAAGGCGCGCGGGTTCTTGCCATCGAGGGCGATGATCTTGCGCGCGACGACCAGCATGTCGGTCATCCGCCCCATATCCCCCAGCGTCGCCGCATATTCGGTCAGCAAGGGCACATCATTGGGATCCAGTTCCAGTGCCCGTTCGAACCAGGGCAATGCCGCGCCGAGACCGAACTGGAACCGCAACAGCTCCCCGCGATATTGCAGCGCCCGGATATTGGCGGGGTCCAGCCTCACCGCCTCGTCAACCGCATTGGTCGCCCCGGCCTGGTCCCCGGAACGTGACCGGAAGCGGGCGATGTCGACCCAAAGATCGGGATTCTCGCCGTCCAGTTCCATCGCCCGGTTATAGGCCGCACCAGCCAGTGGCTCATCGCCCATTTGCAGGGCAACCTTGCCCATGATCCGCGCAGCATAGCCTTGATGTTTCCTCGGGATGTCATTGGTCAGCAACTGGTCGCGCGCCTTTTGCGCCTTGCCCTGCAGCGAATAGGCATGCCCGTAGAGATGTCGCACATATGCCGGATCGATTCCGAGTTCCACGGCCCGGTCCAGTTCCGCCTCGGCCCCGATCCCGTCCCTTAGCTTCAGCAACACTTCTGCCTGCGCCACCCGCGCGTCAATCCACTGCGGATCGGCCTTGATCGCATTCAGCAATTCGATCCGCGCCGACCGCACATCGCGTTTGGCGCGAAACTGCTCGGCCCTGGCAAAGGCGTCTCGTGCGTCCTCACTGCCTTCGCTGGCGCCATATATGGCCGTCGGGACCCCGGCCAGGGCCAGGGCCAGGGCTGACGCGAGCAGGACCGGCTTGCTGGTCAGGCGCAGTTTCTGGACAAGATCGGACAGCATGGTTCAGCTGGCTTGCTGCAACTTATATTGCTTGAGCAGATCATAAAGTGTCGGCCGGCTGATCCCCAGCAATTTGGCCGCATTGGAAATATTGCCGCTGGTCTGCGAAATCGCCCGCAGGATCGCCGAACGGTCGGCGGCTTCGCGCGCAGCTTTCAGGTTCAGCAGATCGGTCGCCGCATTTTCGTCGACGTCCAGATCAAGATCGCCGGCGGTGATCATCTTGCCGTCGGCCATGATCACCGCGCGCTTGATCCGGTTTTCCAGTTCCCGAACATTGCCGGGCCAGTGCCAGGCCTCCAGCGCGGCCAGCGCGTCGGGTGCAATCCCCTTGACCGCCGGATTGATTTCCGCAGCGAATTTTTCTGGAAATGCCGCGCCAGCAGGCTGGCATCGCCCGAGCGCCCGGACAGGGGCGGGATCTTGATCACGATTTCGGCCAGACGATAATAGAGATCCTCGCGAAAATCATTGTCCTTGATCATCGTCTCGAGATCCTGATGGGTCGCGCAAACGATCCGTGTATCGACGGCTATCGGCTTGCGTCCGCCGATCCTTTCGATCACCCGCTCCTGGAGAAAGCGCAGCAATTTCACCTGGAGCGGCAGCGGGATATCGCCAACCTCGTCGAGGAAAAGCGTGCCGCCGGCGGCCTGTTCGATCTTCCCTTCGGTCGTCTTGATGGCGCCGGTAAAGGCCCCTTTTTCATGGCCGAACAATTCGGATTCCAGCAGATTTTCCGGAATGGCCGCACAGTTGATGGCAACAAAGGCCTTGTCGCGACGATCACTGGAATCGTGCAGACCCTTGGCCAGCAATTCCTTGCCGGTACCGCTGGCGCCCAGCAGCATGACCGAGGCGTTGGTATTGGCCACCCGCTCGATCATCTGGGCCACTTTCAGCATTTCCGGCGCGCCGGTGATGATCTCTCCCAATATATAGCCGTCGCTGTTGCTCCGGGCGGCAAGGCTGGCATTTTCCTGTTCCAGATTGCGCACGTGAAAGGCGCGCCTGACAATCAAGCCAAGCTCGTCGATATCCACGGGCTTCTGGTAGAAATCCCATGCGCCGCCGGATATCGCCCGCAAGGCGCTGGCTTTTTCGCCATGGCCGGAGGCAACAATGACCTTGGTGTCGGGCTTCAGGCTCAATATCGCTTCCATGGTCGCGAAGCCTTCCGTGGTGCCGTCCGGGTCCGGCGGCAGCCCCAGATCAAGCGTAACCACATCCGGCTCTTCCGAGCGCAGCTTTTCGATCGCAGTCTCGCGGTCGCCGGCGATGATGACATCGAAATCGTCATAGGCCCATTTCAGCTGTTTCTGCAGACCCGGATCGTCTTCAACGACCAGCAGTTTCTCTTTTCTGGGTTGCTCTTTGTCCGGCATCATGCGGCCCTTTCGTCAGCGGGAATATCTTTCGGCAAATGTTTGGCGAGCGGCAGAAGCAGCGTGAAGCGGCTCCCCACATTTTCGGTGCTCTCCACTTCCAGACGCCCGTTCATCGACCGTGCCAGTTCGCGCGCTTCATAGGCTCCGATTCCAAAGCCGCCCTGTTTGCTTGATGAGAAAGGCTTGAAGAGCTGGTTGCGGACAAATTCGGCGGACATGCCGGTGCCCTGGTCACAGACTTCGATGGCGACGCTCAGGTCACGGCGCCGCGCGTTGATGGTGATCGGCTGGTCTTCGGTGCTGGCGTCAATCGCATTCTGGATCAAATGACCCAGTATCTGTTCCACCCGGGCCGGATCCGCGAAAATCGTCAGATCATCGACACGGCTGCATTCCAGACTGTGAAGCAACCGCTTCTTCTCGATGATCGAGCGGATAAGGTCGGCAACCTTGACCGACTTCGGTTCCTCGGGGTGGCTCTTGTTATGCTGCGACAGGCGTTCGAGCAGCCCGTTCATCCGGTCGGCCGAATCCTGCAGCGTCTCGATCATATCCGCCTGAAACTCGGGATTGTCAGCATGGCGCTTGGCGTTGCGCGCCAGCAGGCTGAGCTGGCTGACCAGATTTTGATATCATGCATGATGAAGGCCATGCGGCGGTTGAATTCATCGAACCTCTGCGCCTCCGACAGGGATTCCTGACTGCGCGATTCAGCGAGATAGCTTGCCACCTGGCGGCCGACAACGCGGAGCATGTCGAGATCCTCCCAGTCCAGTTTGCGGTCGATTCTGGGACGCGCCAGCAACATCAGCCCGGCAAGCCGGTCAAAATGTACCAGCGGCACCGCAACCCATGCCTGATCATCTTTGGTCATCCATTCGGGAATGGCGGCGGCATCGCATTTGTCATCCTTGCCCGCCCGCAACGTGTCAAATTCGACGATATGACTGGTGCTTTCGAGAAAGGGGATGGTTCTCGTCGTGCAGGCACGCGCCGGGACCTCGATTGATGACCAGTTCCAGCGGGATTGCAGCACCAGTTGCCCGGATTCATCAGGCACCAGCAAAATCCCGGCTGGCGACTCCGTGATATCGGCGATCGCCTTGATCACCCGTTGGTGGAACGGCGCGCTATCCACGCCGGGCCGGCCGATAGTATCCGTGAAACGGATCCACTCCGATCGATAGTCATAGCGGTGCTGGAAGAAATTCTTCGCCAGCTTCACCTTCAGCCAGGCGCGGAAACGGCCCGATGGCAACAGCAACAAGGCACCGATGGTTGCTCCGAACAGGAAGCTGATCTGGGCCAGACGGGCATAGTCACCGCCGATGATCTGCAACGCCGTCGCGATCACAACCATCATCAGCAGATAGCTGCCGATCGCCACCAGCGACAGAGAACGGAAAGCGACGCTGCGCGACAGTTTCAGATTCCATTCCGTGTTGCGCAAGGACGCCAGGGCCAGGATAGCGCGATCACCGCGATCATCGGCCCGCGCATCGCGTGCAGTTCCATGGGCACGCTCTGGGTCAGATAGGTGATTGTGAACAAATTGAGATCATAGGTCCAGATCGCGGCCAGTGAGGCCATCGGCAACCGGATGCCCCAGCGGGTTTCCGGCGCCGAAATCGAATAGAGATTGTGCACCAGAACCAGGCGCCCACGGCAAAGATCATCCGCAGCACCAGCGAGGTATAAAGCGTCACATTTTCCAGCCGCGGACTGCCGGAAAAGGCCGGAAGCATTGAATCCACCAGGATCTGCCCGACGAGCACGAAGGAGAGCGCCGCATAGATGCCGTTGACCGTCTTCGGCTCGTCGCGGCCTTCCCCTGCCCGCAGCAGGATGAACATGAAGCCGAGCCAGCCAAAATTGCGCAGGGTTTCCGCAAAACGCGAAATCGGTGACAGATATCCCTCGACCGCGATCGACAATGCCCAGAAACTGGTCAGCGTGATCGCGATGATCAGCCATATCTGCTTGTTGTTGCGTTCAACCTTCCGCTGGAATTGCCAGATCGCCAGCGCGCCGAAAAGCGCGGCGGCGATGCCGTGACCGAACAGGCTGATATAGTCGAGAAGCGATCCCATATCAGCGCGCTCCTTCCGGCCACAACACGACCCTGATGGTCTGCAGGATGATCAGCAAATCGAGAAATGGTGTGTAATTTTTGCATAATAGAGATCATATTCAAGCTTGTGCCGGGAATCCTCGGTCGACGCGCCGTAGGGATAGTTGATCTGCGCCCAGCCGGTGATCCCGGGTTTGACGATATGACGCTCCGCATAATAAGGCATTTGCGTCTGCAGATCATCGACAAATTGCGGCCGTTCCGGACGCGGACCGACGAAGCTCATCTCGCCCTTCAACACGCTCCAGGCCTGGGGCAGCTCGTCAATCCGGACCTTGCGGATGAAATTGCCGATGCGCGTGATCCGCGGATCATTTTCACTCGCCCATATTGCCTCGCCATCCGGCTCTGCATCGGCGCGCATGGAGCGAAGCTTCAATATGTTGAACCTCTGGCCGTAGAGACCGACGCGCTCCTGTTTGAAAAAGGAACCGCCGCGGCTTTCCAGCCTGATCAGCAGCGCAAAGAGCAGGATTACCGGCCCGGTCAGGATCAGCAACAGGAAGCTCAGGAATATGTCGAAACCCCGCTTGAACGTGGTCGACGGCCGCCGCCCCGAGGAAAAGCCGTCGGAAAAGATGAACCAGCTCGGATTGACGCTATCCAGATCGACCCGTCCGGTTTCGCGTTCGAGAAAGCTGGACAGATCGTTGACATGCACGCCAGTCGTCTTGATCGTCAGCAAATCGGCGACGGGAAGCGCATTGCGTCTTTCCTCGAGCGCCAGAACCACTTCGCTGACCTCGAGATCGATCACATGCTGCGGCAGATTGTCGATATCCTGACGGCGGACCGCGCTGTCAATCACGCGCGCCCCTTCGTTCATCGAGACATAGCCGGCAACGATGAAGCCGCATTCCGGGCGTTTTTCCAGCGCGGCGATAGGCGCGGCCCGCGGCCCTGCCCCAAGGATGAGCAGCCGTCGCTTGAAAATATCGCTGTCGAGCATGGTCCCCAGCAGGACGCGAATGACCATCAGGAAGGTGATCGCCAGGATCATCGCGTAGAGTGAATTGGAGCGCCAGAGCGTGATGCCGGGCAGCGCGAAAGCGAGCAGGGAGAGGAAAATAACCCCCAGCGAGATGGCGACCAGGATACGGGCGGCGGCAAAGCGCAGGGATTGCAGCGCCTCGGGTCCGTATACACCGACCGCGATCAGCGCCAGTTGCAGGGCAAAGGCAAAGCTGAATATCGGCCCAGGACGATCGAAAATCGTTCCGACCCCCATGTCGATCTGGATCGCGCGCAATATCCAGCCCACTTCCGCGGCTGCGAGCAGCAGCGCGAAATCGATCAAACCCAGAAAGATGACAGGGTAAGGAATATAATGTTTGAACAATCGGATCATATCGCGCGTCGTCTTTCCTTGGTCAGCTTCGGCCATAAGGAAAATTCGTTAGCTGTCGGTAAATTTTACAGAATAAAATCCGCGCAGGCGCTCTCTTTCGTCGATATTGTTCAATATACCGACAGTCGCACCTATTGGTAAACGCCGGTTTCACGCAGTTTTGGCGCGCATCAGACCCTAGTCGTTGACGAAATCAAACGGCGTCAGGCCGCGCTCCCTTTCATCGAATTTGAGCGCGCGGCTGCGCGGCGGGGCGGACCGCTGCGAACATTGCGGCCGGGTGCAGGCCGTGCAGCCCAGACCGATTGCATCGGCTTGCTCGATACCCAGATCCTTGCCCCGCGCATAATAGAGCGCCGACGCGACATCGGCGGACACCCCGAGGCCGATGGCAAAAGCCGGCGTGTGGCCACCCGCTCCGGAGCCGATGCCCTGCACCGCACGCGACAAAGTGAACCATGTCGAACCGTCTTCCAGAGCGACCAGTTGCGACCGGATTTCGGCCGGTTGCTCGAAAACCCGGTGGATGTCCCAGAGAGGACAGCGATGGGCGCTTTCGACCAGCGGCGCGTTGCTCGCTCCGGCATAGCGTTTGGAAATCATCCCCGAACGGTCGATCCTGACCATGAAGAACGGCAGGCCGCGCGAGCCGACGCGCTGCAAGGTGGTCAGCCGATGGGCGACCTGTTCGAAGCCCGCACCGAAGCGGCGCTGGAGCAACTGGATCCGATAACCGCTCTGTTCGCAGGCCTTTAGAAACCGGCCATAAGGCATCATCAACGCCGCCGCGAAATAGCCGGACAGGTGCCGACGGAACAGCTTTTCGGCCGCACGGTCCGTGAATTTCCCGCCCGCCGCCAGCGCGTCAATCTCTGCCTTTGCCTCGATCTGGCCGAGCAGGAGCGCGGCCTGAAACGTGCGGGAGGCAGGGTCGAGCATTTCCGACAACTGCAACTGCCGGGCGTGCAGGTCCAGTCGGCGCAGCTTGTCGGGCAGTACGGTTTCCGGCAGGATCCTGATCGTCAGCTGATGTTTGACCCGGAGCCTTTCGGTAATCGCCCCGTAGAGATCGCCAGCACCGAGGCGCAGTTCGTCGGCAAGCTGCTCGGCCATGGCATCGAGATCGGCGAAATGGTTGCGCCAGCGTTCGATTTCCCGGCGGACTGCCTGGATCGGATCGGGTGCCCCGCTATCCCCCGTTTCATCTCCGGTCTTGCGATTGTCAAACAGGCGGACAAAGGCTTCGGCCGTATTGGGTGACGCGATCAGCCATTCTTCCAGCTCCGTTCGATCGATCGACAGGTCCTCGAACAGCGGATTGGCGAGGCGCTGGCGGATCGCATCTATTCCGCCACCCGGTTCTGCGGCAATCAGCTGTCGCGGATCAAAATCGAACCGTTCGGCCAGCAACAGCATCAGACGGGCACTGAGCGGCCGCTGGTTGCGTTCGATCAGATTGAGATAGCTGGGCGAAATATCCAGCGCTTCGGCCAGCGCGACCTGAGTCATCGCGGCGCTGCGCCGCAGCCGTTTGATGGCGGCACCGGCAAATAGTTTCTGGACTGTCATGTCGCCGCTATGTAAATTTATTTACATTGATTCAAGCCAAATTGCGATTTCTTGTCATATTCAACGCACGCGAACAATATTCTGCGCTCGCGGTCTGTGATCCGGACTGCCGATCAAGCCCGCAACAGAGGGTAAATGTTTCTTAACCGCGTCCGGCTATTTCCTTAGGGAATTTGAAATAAACTGGTGCCTGCTATGCTCAAAGAATCCATATTGCTTGTCGCGTCCACCGGACTGCTGATCTACTTCATCACGCCGAAGGAAGAGCCGCCAAAAACGGCGCCTGTCGCGGCTGAAGTACAGGAAATGGCGCCCCCTGTCGCTCCGGTATCGGATGACAGCTGGGAAGAGGATGATAGCGAGGATAGCGACTATGAGAATTTTGTCTTTGGAGAGCCGATGACGGTGGCTGGCAGTGAGGGCGATGACCCCTGGGATGAAGATCACAACCCCAGCCTGCAATATCAGGCAGACAAGTCCCCCTCGAAAAGCCGCTCTTCGGTTGGCGAGGCCCCGCCCCTGGCAGGCAGCCCACGCCCGGGTGAACCCGGCAGCCAGCAGAATCCGATCGAGCGGAGCGGAGACTCCGGCGAGGACTAGTCCAGCAGCAAATGTTGACCGGCCTTTCCCCGGAAAGGCCGGTCAAATTCCGTATTTGACGAATGAAAAGCCTACGCGCCTGGTCAACCGGGAAGCGGAAATGTCAGATCTGGAGACTGGCTCACTCCCTGCTATTCCCTGATTGCTGACGGTCGGAACTGACGATCGGTCAGTCGACGCAGCGCTGCATCTGATAGACGTCGGGCGCGATCATCAAGTCGAACCGGTTCCGATCGACGACGGTGACCGGACCATCCATCCGGAAACGACCGCCCGCCTCGCCGGTTTCCTCGTCAACCGCCAGATCATTGAGGCTCAAAACCAGTTTTCCATCCTGCCAAGCCCAAGTGCCGACCAGATCTTCCGAGACAAAATTTCCGCCGGCGATCATCGTCCAGCTGGTGGGTGCCGAGCATATTTCATCGACAAAGGTCCAGCGTCCCTCAAAATAGGACGCGTCGGTGGGGCCAGCCGCTTGCGCGACGGACGCGAATGCGGCAACCGCCAGCGCGCCCGGGACGATCCACCGCCAACCCATCTATTTCTTCATGATCTGCAAGGTTGCGGCGGTCAGAGCCTCGGCGCCGGTCTTGATCACCGTCTCCGCATCGGGCGCCCAGAATGGGCTGTGCAGCGATGGCAATTTCGTACCTGCCGCCACCGAGGCCTGATATTCTGCCATAGGGACACCGCCAACCCAGAAGATCATGCTCTTGATATTTTCATCGGCACGGCGGTAGCGGCTGAAATCCTCGCCACCCATCACCGGCTTCGACTGCACCACACGATCCTTGCCGAAGCGGGTTTCGAACAGCTGCGCCATTTCCATTGAAAATTCCGGGCTGTTGTAGGTAGCGGGGGTGAACTCCGCATCGCGAACCGACACGACCGGCATCCGGTCCTCGGGCATGCCCGCGGCAATCGCTTCGCCGCGCGCAATCCTCTTGATCCCGTCGAGCAGCTTGGCCCGGGTGGCATCGCCATAGCTGCGCACGGTGATCAGCAGCAACGCCTCGTCGGAAATGATATTATGCTTGGAGCCGGCCTGGAAACTGCCAACCGTGACAACGGCGGGATCCTGCGGATCGATCTCGCGGCTCACCAATGTTTGCAGCGCGCCGACTATCCGGCTGGCCAGCACGACGGGATCCTTGGTGGTGTGCGGATAGGCACCATGGCCGCCAACGCCCTTCACCTGGATATCGACGCTGTCGACATTGGCCAGCGCGAAGCCGGGCGCATAGCCGATATATCCTGCAGGAACGCCGGCTGCATCGTGAAAGGCCAGCGCATAGTCCGGCTTGGGAAAGCGGGTGTAGAGACCGTCTTCCAGCATCGCCATCGCGCCCTCGCCCGTCTCTTCGGCCGGTTGCAGGATCATCACCAGCGTGCCCGACCATTCTGCTTTGCGCGCAGCCAGTTGCCGTGCGGTGGCAACCCAGCCCGTCATATGCGTGTCATGACCGCAGGCGTGCATCACATAGGTATCATTGCCCTGTCGGGTTTTCGCCTGGGCCTTCGATGCGAATGGCAGCCCGGTTTTTCCTCCAGCGGCAGGCCGTCCATGTCGGCTCGCAACATCACCGTCGGTCCCTCGCCATTTTTCAAGATCGCGACCACGCCGGTGCCACCGACATTTTCGGTAACCTCATAGCCCAGACGCCGGGCTTCGGCAGCCAGCTTGGCGGCTGTGCGCACTTCCTCGCCACTCAGTTCGGGATTGGCATGCAGATCACGATAGATATCCATCAGCGAGGGCATGTCCGCCGCGATGGCATCCTTCAGACTGTCGGCCTGTGCCGGCATGACCGCGATCATTGAAGCTGCTGCCATCAATCCGAGTTTTGTAAAATTCCGCATATCCATCCCCATTCTATATTTTTCTAGCCCTGCCTAATCGGAAGCGAAATGCTTGTCAGGTCCAAAAATTCATTCCGCTGGCGTCAACTCCATCACGTCGACCTTGCTTTCATAGGCGGGAAACGGAAATATCATCCGCCAGCGTTTTGGTCCGATGCGCTGGACAACCGCCGCCTGATCGCGTTTGGCAGTCTGGCCATAAGGGACCAGAGCATCTTCATAATGGTAGATCAGGGAGCCGAGATATATTGACTGGTTCCCGGCCGCTTTGTCGATCCAGCCGATCGTGCGCTGCGAGCCCGTCAATTTGGTGAAATGCTTGCGGCCATTCTGATCCACGATCCGGCATTTGAAGGCAGGATAGGCGATATAGGGCAGCCCGCCATCGGCATCGCCGTCCAGCTTGGTGATTGAACAATTATACACGCCTTGCGGAATGTCACTGCCAGCCAGAGCCGCATCGGTGTGGAAAAGCGGAGAACGTGCGGCAAGCAAAGCGCCCTGTCCCGAACCGGTAACGCCCGATCGACCGATCTCCAGCGCCTCCTTCCAATTTTCCAGCCTTTCTACATCGGCAGCAGTCGCCCGCTCACGCCATAGCGGTGCGACCGGCACCTCCGCGGTGGCTGCAACGAGCAAGAACAGCCCGGCAATCACTGTGCGGTCCAGCCCCCGTCGATCGAAATATTCGCGCCGGTAATCGCCCGCGCCTCGTCCTTGCACAGGAAGATGGCGAGCGCGGCGATCTGGTCGATCTGGACAAATTCCTTGGTTGGCTGCGGCGCCAGCAGAACGTCGTTGATCACCTGCTCGCGGGTCAGCCCGCGCACTTCCATGGTGTTGGGGATCTGCCCCTCGACCAGCGGCGTCCAGGTATAGCCGGGCGAAATCGTGTTCACGGTGATACCGTTTTGCGCGACTTCCAGAGCAACCGTCTTGCCAAAGCCGTCAATCGCGTGCTTTGCCGCATTATAGGCGGATTTGTAGGGGCTCGCGACCTTGCTGTGCATCGAGCCGGTGTTGATGATCCGGCCCCAGCCTTTTTCCTTCATTCCCGGCAGCACCGCCTTGGTCGCGTGAAAGGCGCTGTTCATGATGATGTCCATCACCGCATTCCATTTTTCCTCGGGAAATTCGTCGACGGGCGAAACGAACTGGATACCGGCATTGTTGATCAATATATCGACGGTCCCGAGCTGCTCGGCACAATCGCCACACATCTGCCGGATTTCCTCCGGCTTGGTCATGTCGGCGCTGCTATAGGCGGCCTTGGTGCCGCTCAATGTCTCCAGTTCCTGACGCAGCGCTTCAATCTCGCCCGCGTCGCCGAAGCCGTTGATCATCACCGCCGCGCCTTCCGCGGCTAGCGCTTTTGCATAGCCGCCGCCAATGCCCGATGTAGAGCCGGTGATCAGCGCAGTCTTGCCCTTCAAAAACATAGATATCTCCTTTGCCGCGACCTTAAATCAGTCGCACCGGACTGCAACGATTTTGTAAAACTATCTGGCGGAACTTGCGCTTTTTCCGGAATCAGGCGAATTGGGACCGGACGAGGAGACAAGTAATGCGTTTAGACGATCTGGACCCCAGCAAGAATGTTCGCGATCAGGGCCGTGGTGGCGGCCGGAGCTTTGGCGGCGGCGGAGGTGGCGGTCTCGGATTGCTGCTCAGCTTCCTGCCGATGTTGCTCGGCCGGAAAATGGGCTGCGGCACGATATTGCTGATTGGTGGCGCCGCGGCGGCTTTCCTCTATTTCAGCGGTGGCGGCCTGCAACTGGCCGGCGATACAGGCGCGGGCGGCTTCCAGTCGGAAAGTTCCGGAACCAATGTGGCGTGCGATACGGAGGAAGAGCTTTTCGCCTGTCAGGTGCTCGCCTCGACCGAGCAGACCTGGGCCAAATTGTTCCAGCAACAGGGCCAACGGTACAAGCCGACCACCCTCACCTTCTATGACCAGTCCGGCCAGTCCGGATGCGGCGCAGCTCAGGCTGCCTTGGGTCCCTTTTACTGCCCTGCGGACCAAGGCGTCTATCTCGACACCAGCTTTTTCCGCGAAATGTCGACCCGCATGGCGCGAAGGGTGATTTCGCCCAGGCCTATGTGATCGCGCACGAGGTCGGCCATCATATTCAGAACCTGACCGGTGTTGCCGATCAGGTGCGCAATGCCCAGCGGAGCGCAAGCAAAGCCGAAGGCAATGCGCTGCAGGTCCGGATGGAGTTGCAGGCCGACTGCTATGCCGGCGTATGGGCGGCGCAAAATGCCGACCGGATGGAACCCGGCGATGTCGAGGAAGGCCTGAACGCGGCCCATGCGATCGGCGATGATACGTTGATGCGCGGAGCCGGTCAGCAACCGGTGGAGAGCATGTTCACCCATGGTTCGTCTGCGCAGCGCATGGCCTGGTTGCGCAAGGGCATGCAAACCGGAGATCCTTCGGCCTGCGACACGTTCGCGCGCGGCGCCGTATAGAAATCACGGGCTCCGGCGTCACACCGGAGCCCGCTTTTGGGCTCAGGCCTTCGTCCGACCCAGACTGCTAGACCAGTCCAGTCGACGGGTGACAAACATCACCCCTGCAAGAGCCGTGAAGATCAACAGCGATCCGATCAGCAGCGAGTAAGCCTGCAGACTGAGCAATATGTAGATCGCGCCATAGAGGCCCGCCAGCAATCCGCCGACCAGACTTGCGCTTCGCCAGCTCGACAATACTGAGGCCGAATAGGCCGTTATCAGCCCGATGGTTGCCGCCGACGCCGCAATGAAGGCGAGCGCGAAACCGATGATTTCGGCAAAAGCCAGCAGCAACACGAAGAACAAGACCAGCGCCGCACCGATCAATATATATTGCACCGAGGATATCCGCACGCCGCCGATCAGATCGAACAGCAGAAAGGCGACAAAGGTAAAGCCGATGATCAGAAAGCCGTATTTGGCGGCGCGATCGACCTGGCCATAGAGATCAACCGGCTGGATCAGATTGACCGTTGCGCTTGCCGCCGCGCCGCCGCTGTCGGGCTGGAACTGCACCCTCTCCAACGCCGATCCGGGATTGACCTGTGCTCCCTGCTGCATGGAAACCAGAGAACTTCCCAGAGCAAGATTGGTGATGACATATTTCGCCTCGAAGCCCTCGGCGGTGACCTTGCTTTCCTCCGCTTCCGGCAGAAAAAGCCCGGTGAAGCTGGGGTGCGGCCATTTTGACCGGACCGTCCATTCCGTCAGGCCCGCATGGGGCGCAATGGTCAGGCTCTCGTTGCCCTTGAAACGTACGGCGAAATCCGCTGCCAGCCCGCCCTCGACGAGAGCGCTGGCATCAACCCAGGCGTAAAAGCCGCTGTTGCCGGTTTCACCGAGCCCTCTGCCCGGCTTGAGGCTCAGCTTCTCATCCTCCACAGTGACGCTGTTGTCACCCGCCAGCCCGCGCGCATCGGACAAGCCAAAGCGCAGCTCGGCCCCGGCAAAATCGATGTCCTCCATCGCAATACCGTTGCGCTCGAAATCGTCGGGCAGTCTGAACATGGCCGATCCGATGACATTGGTATCGTAGACGACGACTTCATATATCGCGCGCTTCTTGGTCGAGGTCTTGAGTCCGCTGTCCAGCGTCAGCTTTTCCGGTGCCAGAAAGAATTCGCGCTGCACGATATTGGTCCGGGTGACGGTCTTGCCGTTTTGCTCAACCGTTTCCTGCAGCGCAACATTATAGGGCAGCACCAGTTTCGGCCCGGCAAATATCTGCTCCCCGCCCCAGCCCGACACGATCGAATGCTGCGCGGTCTCGCTCTGGCTTTGCCGGTCATACACCAGCAGCCAGGTGGCGAACAAAGGTATCGTCAGCAAAAACCCCATTAGCAATACCATCAGGAATTTGCGGCCGGGGGACCGCTCCTCCCTGGCCACCCCAAAATTATCGTCAGTTTCATCCATGATTTCATTCCCTCTTCCAGCGCAACAAAGGTTGCTTGCGGGACGCGCGCGTTCGTCTAAACTCCCGCTCTGACCATTATCCAACCTGCGACGAACAGTGGCGCATGTGCGTCCAATCGAAAGGCCGTTATGAATATCTCGGATTGCCACAATGTGAATGACTTTCGTGCGCTCGCGAAAAAACGCCTGCCCTTTCCGATATTTGACTATATCGACGGCGCGGCGGACGACGAAGTCACCCGGCGGCGCAACACGTTGGCCTATGAACGCTGCGATCTGGTGCCCAACGTTCTGGCCGGTGTGGAAAATATCGACATGAGCACGACCGTGATGGGGCAAAAGCTGGCGATGCCCTTGTTCCTCTCCCCGACGGCGCTGCAACGCCTGTTTCACTGGCAAGGCGAACGCGCGGTTGCCCGGGCGGCAGAGAAATTCGGAACCTATTTCGGCATTTCCTCGCTGGGCACGGTCAGCATCGAGGAGATTGGCGAAAGCATCAGCACGCCGAAAATGTTCCAGCTCTATGTCCACAAGGACAAGGACCTCAACCGGTCGATGGTCGAGCGCTGCAAGGCCGCGAAATTCGACGCGCTGACGCTGACCGTCGACACGATCGTCGGTGGCAACCGCGAGCGCTGCCTGCGCTCCGGCTTCACCAGTCCGCCGCGGATCACCCCGACCAGCTTCTGGAGCTATGCCGCCAAGCCCGCCTGGGGCCTGAACTATATGTTCCGCGACAAGTTCGAACTGTCCAATCTGAAAGACCATGTGTCGGAAGGCACGAGCGTGCCCAACTCGGTCGCCGATTATTTCACCAATATGCTCGACCAGTCTCTGGACTGGAAAATGGCGGAGGAAATAGCCAAGGACTGGGGCGGTGAATTCTGTCTCAAGGGCATCATGTCCGTGGCTGACGCCAAGCGCGCGGTCGATATCGGCGCCACCGCGATCATGGTATCCAACCATGGCGGACGGCAGCTGGACGGCAGCCGTGCCCCCTTCGACCAGCTGGCCGAGATTTGCGATGCGGTCGGCGACAAGCTCGACGTCATCTGCGACGGCGGCATCACCCGGGGCAGCCATGTGCTGAAAGCGCTCAGCGTCGGTGCCAAGGCCTGCTCGGGCGGACGCCTCTATCTCTATGCTCTCGCTGCGGCCGGACAGTCGGGGGTTGAGCGAATCCTCTCTTTGCTGCAAGCTGAAATCGAACGCGACATGAAACTAATGGGCGTCACAGCGGTTGATCAGTTGAACCGCGACAATCTGAGATTTCGATAACCGGCGCGGTCAGGGGATTGAAATGAAAATATGAGCAAATTTGCCGGCCTGCTACTGGCCCTCTCCGTTCCGGGGACAGCCGTGCTGGCGCAAAATGGCGCGCAGGAAGATTCGACGCTGGAACAGGCGGGCAACAAGGTTACCGAACCGTTTGACGGCAAGGAAGTGCCGCAGAAGTTGCGGGATATCCAGGACGATCCCTATTCGCTCAGCGGCTTGCGCAACTGTGCCGCCATCATTGCCGAGGTCGAGGAGCTCAATGCCGTGCTCGGCCCTGACGTCAACGAAACGGTCGACAAGAGCCTGGCCAAGAAGCGCGAACAGACCGCAGCTCGGGTGGCCGGCAGCGCGATCGGTTCGATCATCCCGTTCGGCGGGATCATCGGCGAGGTGACCGGCGCCAATGCCGAGCGGCGGCGCTATAATCAGGCGATCTATGCCGGCACTGTCCGGCGCGGATTCCTGAAAGGCGTCGGGCTGCAGCGCGGATGCAAGGCACCCGCGCGACCGTAAATCAACCTTGGGGGCAACAAGGGAGACATATCATGGCGTCAGCCGGATATATTATCATTGCCGGGCTGGCCGGCCTGTCACTGGCCGGACAGCCGTTGCGGGCAGCTTCACCCAATGTCGAACGACCGATGGTCGACCATGTCGAGGACGCGGTTACGCAGCCGGCCAAGGATATCAACCTGAAGAAGGACGAAATCCCTCCGCGATTGCTGGAAATCCAGAAAGCACCTTATGACCTTACCGGCATGACCGGTTGTCGCGCCATCACCACGGAGATCGCCAGCCTGCGCCCGATGCTTGGCCCCGACATCAATGAAGACCCGCTCATTTCGCGCGCCGAAAAGCGCGAGCGCAGCGTCAGCCGTGTTGCCGGCGGCATATTGGGCGGTTTCATCCCCTTTCGCGGCGTGCTCCGCGAGGTGACCGGTGCCAATGCCGCGCGGGAACGCTATCAGCGCGCGTTGTCCGCGGGCTTTGCCCGCCGGAGCTTCCTCAAGGGACTGGCGGTGAGCAAGGGATGCATGCCGCCGCCATCGGTTTCATGACAATATTGGAGTCAGCGCCTGTTCGCGCCTGGTGCCTGGCGATTTGCTACCGGAATGTGTCGACAAAAACCATATCGCGATGGCCGCCAGCATGATCGCAAACCCGCGCCGCACCAGCCCGGCATAGGGCCCACTGGTCAGCCAGCCATGGGCGCGGCCAGCTAGCAGTACGATGGTGATATGAATCAGCGTCGCGATGGCGACATAGGCGATCGAAAGCTGCGCGGTCTGCATCGCCACCGGTCCATTCTGGACAACATGGACCGGCAGAACCGCTATGAAAAACAGAGCCGCCTTGGGATTGAGCAGATTGATGATCAGCCCGCGCCGGAAATAGCGCGCCGCCGAACCGTTTCTGTGCACTGCCGACGGCGACACTTCCCGCTCCACGCTCCACGCCTCCCACGCCAGCCACAGCAGAAAAGCCGCTCCGGCATAGCGCAGCAAATTGAATATCAGCGGCGACGCGTGCGCGAGCTGTGCCAGCCCCAGCGCGGAGGCCGCCGCGACAATTGCCAGCCCCAATCCGATTCCCGCTGTCGCCGCAAAGCCCGCCCGCCGTCCCTCGCTGGCGCTGAGCAAAGCCAACCAGCCCATATTCGGGCCGGGCGTCAGTTCGACCAGCAGGACCACGAGCAGGAATGAGGGAAGCATGGGTGCGAGCATCGGGTGTTTCTATCGGGATTGATGAATGGGGGGAAGGAAATCAGCTATTCTGAATCAAGTATTTGACAGTTTCAGACCGTCATCGCACGCAAACTGGCTTAGATATTCCCGCCAGCGTAACATCCAACAGGTGAAACGGATCCCCGAAAAGCTCACTCGAAATGCGCGGCATTTGAGGAATAATGCCACTCCCGCTGAACGGATATTGTGGAACATATTGTGCCAGTACCGCCCGCGATTTACCCGGCAGCTCCCGATTGTTCCATATATTGTGGATTTCGCGCATCGGAAGGCGAAGCTTGTTATCGAACTGGATGGAAGTCAGCATCTCGATAGTAAGGAGGAGGATTTTATCCGCACTGAGTATCTCGTCAAACGGGGCTGGAAGGAATTAAGATTCTGGAATAGCGAGGTGATGGAAAACACTCATGGTGTCGCTGAAATAATACTGAAAACTGCCGCTGAACGACTTGGCGGCAAAGAACTGGAGGCAGTTCCGCCTCGGAAACGAAAGCGCGAACCGGATTAGAGTCTCGACCCACCCCCAACCCCTCCCTGGCCAGGGAGGGGAGCAGGAATGGTCCGCTTTGCAACATATATTCCCCTCCCTGAAAGGGAGGGGCTAGGGGTGGGTAACGAGCGCCAGCGAGTTCCTTAAACTGACCGATTGCGAGGACAGTTTAAACGGACCTCCGGTTAGCTCCGGCCCAACTCCAAAACCATCAATAAACCCGCTTCTTCGGCTTCACATAGGTTGCTTCGTCGGTCAGCGTGTAATCATGCACGGGGCGATAGCTGATTTCGCTCTTGCCGCCCTTGCCGCCCCAGCCTTCGAAGGTGATGACCGTGTGCTTCATCCATTCCTTGTCGTTCCGGTCTTCATAATCCTCGTGCATATGCGCGCCGCGGCTTTCCTTGCGGTTGGCGGCGGCCTTGATCGTGACCATTGCCTGGCTCATCAGATTGTCGAGTTCGAGCGTCTCGATCAGGTCGGTGTTCCAGATCAGCGAACGGTCGGTCACGCCAACATCGGCGAGTTTCGCATTGACCTTGTCCATCGCGGCAACGCCCTCTTCGAGCAGCTTGTTGTCGCGGAACACGGCGGCATGCGCCTGCATCGTCTTCTGCATTTCGAGGCGTAGGTCGGCGGTCGGGATCGAGCCCTTGGCGTTGCGGAAATGGTCAAGCCGTTGCAGCGCCAGATCGGCGCTATCGGCCGGTAGCGGCTTGTGCGACGCGTTCGGCACCAGCTTTTCCTTGAGCCGCAGACCGGTCGCGCGGCCGAAGACCACCAGATCGATCAGCGAGTTGGAGCCGAGACGGTTGGCGCCGTGCACGGATACACAGGCCGCTTCGCCGACGGCGTAGAGCCCTTCGACAATCGCGTCCGGATCATCTGCCGTCGGATTGATCACTTCGCCATGATAGTTACAGGGGATGCCGCCCATGTTGTAGTGTACGGTCGGCACCACCGGCAAAGCTTCGCGGGTCAGGTCGACGCCGGCGAAAATCTTGCCGGTTTCGGTGATACCGGGCAGCCGTTCGGCCAGCACTTCGGGCGCGATATGGTCGAGGTGGAGATAGATATGATCCTTCTCCGGCCCGACACCGCGGCCTTCGCGGATTTCGGTCGCCATGCAGCGTGAGACAACGTCGCGGCTGGCCAGATCCTTGGCGCTCGGCGCATAGCGTTCCATGAAACGCTCGCCTTCGCTGTTGGTCAGATAACCGCCCTCGCCGCGTGCGCCTTCGGTAATCAGCACGCCCGCGCCGTAAATGCCGGTCGGGTGGAACTGGACAAATTCCATGTCCTGCAAAGGCAGGCCAGCGCGCAGCACCATGCCGCCGCCGTCACCGGTGCAGGTATGGGCAGAGGTCGCGCTGAAATAACAGCGGCCCGAGCCGCCGGTCGCCAGCACCACGGCGTGGCTGCGGAACCGGTGGATCGATCCGTCTTCGAGACAGAGGGCAATCACGCCCCGGCACTCGCCGTCTTCCATGATCAGGTCGATCGCGAAATATTCGATGAAGAAATCCGCGTCATATTTCAGGCTCTGCTGATAGAGCGCGTGCAGCATCGCGTGGCCGGTACGGTCGGCAGCAGCGCAGGTACGCTGGACCGGAGGCCCCTCGCCCATATTCTGCATATGGCCGCCGAAAGGGCGCTGGTAGATCGTCCCGTCTTCGTTGCGCGAGAAAGGCACGCCGGCATGTTCCAGCTCGTAGACCGCCTGCGGGGCTTCGCGCACCAGATATTCGATCGCGTCCTGGTCGCCGAGCCAGTCGGAGCCCTTGACCGTGTCATACATATGCCACTGCCAGTGATCGGGCGTGTTGTTGCCGAGCGATGCGGCAATCCCGCCCTGCGCCGCAACCGTGTGCGAGCGGGTCGGAAAACCTTGGTGATGCAAGCCGTTTTCAGGCCCGATTCCGCAGCGCCCATGGTGGCGCGCAGGCCGGAGCCGCCAGCACCGACAACCACGGTGTCATAGCTGTGATCGATGATCTTGTAAGCAGGCTGGGTGGATGTGTCGTTCATTATGCTACCACTCCGGTAAAGGCTATTTTCGCGACCGAGAAGATTCCCAGAGCCGCACCGCCGATGGCGAAAAAGTTGAGGAGGACGATCAGGCCGAACTTGACGCCGTGATCCGGGACATAATCCTCGATCAGGACCTGCAAGCCGAGGCGCAGATGCCAGAAGATGCTGACCAGCATCAGCATCATCGGCACGGCGACCAGCGGCGAGGACAGCCATTCGACCATCAGTTCATGCCCATATTGCGGCAGCCGGACAAGCGAGAAGACCAGCCAGAGCACCAGCAGCAAATTGCTGACTGCGGTCACCCGCTGGACTATCCAGTGATGCGCACCTTCCTGTGCCGATCCGAGGCCGCGTACCCGGCCGATATTGGTTCCTGAACCCATGTTCCGATTCCTGTTCTAAAGAATATTCTTGGAGGCGATGTAGAGCCACATCGCGCCGGTGGTGATGATCGCGGCCAGAGGCACGGCGATCGACCACATCTTGTTGGTCTGCAGTTCATAGCCCGCACCCGCGTCCAGCACGAAATGGCGCAACCCGCTGTACATATGCTCGAAAAAGGCAAAGCTCATGCCGACGAGAACGATATAGCCGATATAGCCCCAGTTAAACCAACTCAGGAAATAATCATAGCTTTCCGGCCCCGCGGCAATTGCGTAGAGCCACCAGACGAGCAGCGGCACGCCGACCAGCGCCATGGCGTCGCCGGTTGCCCTGTGAAGAATGGACACCAGCATATGCGGCCCCCATTTATAAACCTGCAGATGCGGTGAAAGCGGTCTGTTCGATGCTGAACCTGATACGCCGGACATTATATTCCCCTGAACAATATCTCCGGATGATACCGGAGTCTTTGAAATAGAACCAATCCCTTAGCGAAAAGCGCGTATCATGCAAACCGGATGCGCTCTATTTAGACAATTTATTAGTGCAAAATTATTCAGGCCAATTGCAAAGCCCGAAATCTGCATCATTGATGGACGCGCGCGCCCTGTCGTTCTAATCCATCGGGCATGAGCAACAAAAAACACATATATTGGTCACCGGCGCCAGCCGCGGCATCGGTGAGGCCATCGTCGACTCGCTCGGCATGGATGATGTAACGGTCATCGGTCAAAGCACCGCCGGCGGAAATGATCTGATCGCGGCCGATTTTACGCAGGACGGCTCGGCACCCCTGCTGTGGCAGCAAGCGCTCGACCGGCTTGACGGACGCATAGACGTGCTGGTCAACAACGCCGGCCTGTTCCAGCCCAACCCGCTCGCCGCCGACGACTGGCTGGAAAGCTGGAACCGGACCATGACCATCAACCTGACGGCATCGGCGGAGCTGTGCCGCTTCGCAGTCCTGCATTTTCAGCAGCGCGGCGAGCCGGGCCGGATCGTCAATATCGCAAGCCGCGCCGCCTATCGCGGCGACAGTCCCGACCACTGGCATTATGCCGCATCGAAAGGCGGCATGGTGGCAATGACCAAGACCATCGCCCGGGCCTATGCGAAAGACGGGATACTGGCTTTCGCCATCTGCCCCGGCTTCACCATGACCGGCATGGCTGAAGATTATCTGGCAAGCCGCGGCGGCGACAAATTGCTCGCCGACATTCCGCTTGGCCGGGTTGCCCAACCGGAGGAAATCGCATCCATCGCCCGCTATTGCGCGCTCGACGCTCCGCCCAGCATGACCGGCGCCGTACTCGATGCCAATGGCGCGAGTTTTGTCCGATGATCGCCCGCGAACATCTGGACACCGCTCCCATCCCCGGCGGCGATGAACTCCGCCTGTTCCGCCGCGCCCTGAAAGGTGCCGACGAATATTCGATCATGCTGGGTCGCATCGAGCTGATGAACAGCCGGCTCAGCGGGTCGGAAGAGGCGCTGGCCACCCTCACCTGCAAACGGCTGGCAGTCAAAAACCCGCGCCTGTTGATCGGCGGCTATGGCATGGGCTTCACCCTGCGCGCTGCCCTGTCGGTCTTGCCGCCACAGGCGCATGTCGAAGTGGCCGAGCTGATTCCGGCCATTGTCCAGTGGGCGCGCGGGCCGATGGCGGATCTCTCGCAAAATGTCTCGAGGACAGCCGCGTGACCGTCACCATCGGCGATGTCGCAAATGTGATCGGCAAGGCGGAGCGCGACTATGATGCGATTTTGCTCGATGTCGACAATGGTCCGGACGGGCTGACCCATGACGCCAATGACCGGCTCTACAGCATGGCGGGCCTGGCCACGGCGAAAAAGGCCTTGCGCTCCAATGGCATATTGGCGGTCTGGTCGAGCGAAGGCGACAACCGATTTACAGCGCGCCTGAAAAATCCGGTTTCGCCGTCGAGGTTAAAACCGTCTCCGCCCGCAGCAATGGCAAGGGCGCAAAACATACGATCTGGCTGGCGGCAAATCGCTAGGGGCGATCTAGAAGCGAATATCAAACGCGACAAAGCTTACCAGACCGGCGATTGCCAGCACCAGGCTGCTTGCAGCCAGCGCCGCCACCGCCGCGCGCCCCTTTTTCCAGCCTGCGGTAAAGCCGGCCACGCCGGTCTTGAACAGCATATTCGCCAGCACCGTCATTGCCAGCACGAAACCGGCCAGATCCGACATTATCGTTTCCTCAGGCAGCGCCCCCAAAGTGATGATCGCGGCATCGACGTCGAAGGATCCCACGATCAGCACCAGATAGGCAATCCCGCTGCTTCCGTATTTTGCCTCGGCCCAGCGCGCCGCCAGCGACATTGCCGCGACGGTCAGCGCAAAGAAGAACGCCGGCAGCAGGCGGATGGGGTTGCGTGTTTCCACGCTCTCATCCGACCGGGCAGCCCCGCTCCGGCGCAGCAGGAGCAAGCCGATGATGGCGGCCACCAGCGCCGCAGGGGCGAGAATCATCGCCAGCGGCACGAAGGCAAAGCGCGCGAGCAGGAAAGTCAGCAACAGCACCCGGATATACATGACCGAGGACGCCAGCGCGATGCCCGCCGACAGGGTGCGACCTGCCGTCTCTTCCCCGCGCAATCGTTGCGCCAGCGACGCGGTCACTGCGGTGGAACTATAGGCGCCGCCAATGACGGCGGTGACCACCGTGCCATGAGCGGCGCCGAATATCCGGTTGGCGACATAGCCGGCAAAGGAAAGACCCGTCACCAATATGACGACAAACCATAGTTGCTGCAGATTGAAGGCCTCATAAGGTCCGAAATCGCGGTCCGGCAGAAACGGCAGGACGGCGAGCGCGATCAGGGCAAAGCGGATCATCACATTGATGTCGGTCGGCCCCAGCCTGCGCATAAGTCCGTGCAGTTCCGACCGCATCGACAGCAGACCGGTGACGATTGCCGCCCCGGCCATCGCCAGCGCCGGATAGCCGCTCCCCGCCACCAGACCGAGACAGAGCGTCAGCAGCGAGACCACGAAATTGGTGATGCTGCGCCCGTCCGGCTCGTGGATGGTCTTGAAATGGCTGATCGACAACATCGCCACCACGCCGGTCAGCAGGATGGCGGCGATGACCAGATTCAGGCTTTGCGAGATCAGCGCGACCAGACCGCCGAGCCCGGCGATCAGGCCGAAAGTGCGAATCCCGGCGACCCGTGCGCCCTTGTTCTCGTCGCGCATCGTCCATCCGCGCTCGACACCGATCAGCAGGCCCGCCGCCAGCGCGATCGCAAGGTCGCGATAAATAAGCCATTCGCCGGAGAATTCCGTCAGCATGGCAAGGGCATCGTCCCGCGGTGAAATCCGGATTTTGTCATCATCATCCAGCCTTAGTGAAAGCCGGCCCGGCATTTGCCCATGCGTAATTACCCTTAGGAAGCGGTCAGATCGCCCTGCTGACACCGTTGCGCGGTCCAGTCGAGAAATATGCGCCGTGACGCTTTTACCCTCTCACGGCGCTGGCATTGAGCGGCAAGCTCGGCTAACGGCTGCCCATGCTTAATTTCAACAATATAACCGTGCGCCTCGGCGGCACCGTGATCCTCGACGGCGCGACCGCAGCCCTGCCCCCCGGCGCACGGGTCGGCATGATTGGCCGCAATGGCGCGGGCAAGTCGACCCTGATGAAGGTGATCGCGGGCATGCTCGAGCCCGATGACGGCAGCGTCGACATGCCCAAGGACGCGCGCATGGGCTATATCGCCCAGGAAGCACCTGCCGGACAGGACAGTCCGCTCGATACTGTGCTGGCCGCCGATACCGAACGCGCGGCACTGCTCGAAGAATCCGAGACCGCGACCGACCCGCACCGGATCGGCGAGATTCACGAGCGGCTGAACATGATCGACGCGCACAGCGCCCCGGCGCGCGCGGCGAAAATCCTGATCGGGCTCGGCTTTGACGAAGCGGCGCAGCAACAGCCGATGGACAGTTTTTCCGGTGGCTGGCGAATGCGCGTGGCGCTCGCCGCCCTGCTCTTCTCGCAACCGGAACTGCTGCTGCTCGACGAGCCGTCGAACCATCTTGATCTCGAAGCGACCATGTGGCTGGAAAATTTCCTGACCAGCTATCAGGCGACAATCCTGGTGATCAGCCACGAGCGCGATCTGCTCAACAATGTGGTCGACCATATCCTGCATCTGCAGCATGGCACGACCACCCTCTATCCCGGCGGCTATGACGCGTTTGAAAAGCAGCGGGCCGAGCGTCAGGCGCAGCAGGCGTCCGCCCGCGAGAAACAGATCGCCCAGCGCGAAAAGCTGGAATCCTTCGTCTCCCGCTGGGGCGCCAAGGCGCATAGCGCGAAACAGGCGCAGAGCCGGGTCAAGGCGCTGGCCCGCATGGAGCCGATTGCCGCCGCAATCGACGATCCCTCGCTGAGCTTTCATTTTCCGAGTCCTGCGGAACTGAAACCACCGCTGATCACGCTCGATGATGCTGCCGTCGGCTATGGTGACAATATCATTCTCTCCGGCCTCAATATGCGGCTGGATCCCGACGACCGGACGGCCTTGCTGGGCCGCAACGGCAACGGCAAGACCACGCTCGCCCGGCTGCTCGCCAGCCAGCTGGAGCCGAAAAAGGGCGCGATCAACAAATCCGGCAAGCTGACCGTTGGCTATTTCACCCAATATCAGGTCGAGGAACTGGACACGTCGGACACGCCGCTGGAACATATGACCCGCCTGATGAAAGACGCCAAGCCGGGCGCCGTGCGCGCACAGCTCGGCCGCTTCGGCTTTTCCGGCGACAAGGCGACGATCAAGGTCGGCAAGCTGTCCGGCGGGGAACGCGCCCGTCTGGCGCTGGCGATGATCACGCGCGACGCGCCGCATCTGCTGATCCTCGATGAGCCGACAAACCATCTCGACGTCGACGCGCGCGAAGCCCTCGTGCACGCGCTCAACGAATATAGCGGCGCCGTCATCCTGGTCAGCCATGACCGCCATATGCTCGAACTCACGGCCGACCGGCTGGTGATGGTCGACAGCGGCAAGGCCGAGGAATTTGCCGGCACGCTCAAGGATTATACCGATTTCGTTC
Source organism: Sphingopyxis sp. BSNA05 (assembly GCF_013265645.1). Classification (NCBI taxonomy): domain Bacteria; kingdom Pseudomonadati; phylum Pseudomonadota; class Alphaproteobacteria; order Sphingomonadales; family Sphingopyxidaceae; genus Sphingopyxis; species Sphingopyxis sp. BSNA05. The sequence goes on from NZ_PYIA01000166.1 coordinate 55,318, forward strand.
TCGGAAAGAACCAGCCCGGCTCCTCGGGTGGCAAGTCCGGAAGCGGCAACCGCAAGGAAGAACGCCGCGCCGCCGCCGAACGGCGCAAGCAGCAAGGGGAGTTGCGCAAGACCGTCTCGGCAGCCGAAAAGGAAATGAAGGTCCTGGCGGAGGAAATCTCGGCCATCGACCGCGCCATGTTCGATCCGGCCAGCGCGGCGGCGAAACATGCCGACCTCTCGATGACCGAATTGATGAAGCTGCGCGCCGAACACCAGGACAGGCTCGACAAGGCCGAAGCCCGGTGGATGGAAGCCAGCGACCGACTGGAACAGGAAAATGTCAATGCCTGAGCGGCACATCTCTGACCGGGCCTTCTCTGACGGACTAGTCCGTTGAGCGGCACCTGGAAGGTCTCGATCCTCTGCACCCGCGCCGAAGCACGAACGCTGGCGGCGGACAATCTGTTCATTTCTTCAAGCGATTCGACGCCGACCATCGTCGCCAGCGAAGTCGACGCCAAGCGGCCGGACGAATGGATGATCGACGTCTATTGCGAGGAAATGCCCGATCCCGAGATGGTCGAGAATCTCTTGCAGCTGTCGCCTTCGGCGGAAGCCGCCGGATTTCAGCCGATTGTCACTCAGCTGGGAGACGAGGACTGGGTCACGCTGAGCCAGCAGGGCCTCGAACCGCTACGGGCCGGACGGTTTCACGTGCACACCACAAGCGACCAGCCATCCGGCAATCCCAAGCTGACCAATATCTGTATCGATGCCGGGCAGGCTTTTGGTACCGGCCATCATGAAACCACCATGGGCTGCCTGCAAAGTCTCGACCGGCTCAAGAAAACCGGCCACCGGTTCCGCAACATCACCGATGTCGGCACCGGCACCGGCCTGCTCGCCTTTGCCGCGCACCATCTCTGGCGCGACGCGAAAATCATCGCCAGCGATATCGATCCGGTCGCAGTCACGGTCACCGGCGAAAATGCGCGCCAGAATGCAATCACGCTGGGCAATGGCCGCAGCCAGATCCGGCTGGTCCAGAGCAACGGTCTCGATCATCCCGCGCTCAGGCAGCGCGCGCCCTTTGATCTGATCATCGCCAATATCCTGGCCGGCCCGCTGGTCGCCCTTGCCCCGCAAATCGCCGCCGCATCAGGCGCCGGCACGGTGCTTCTGCTCGCCGGCCTGCTGAGCCGGCAAAAGGCCGAAGTGGTCCGCGCCTATATCCGCGAAGGATTTCGCCTGAAACATTCCCGGTTGGATAATGAATGGCCCTGCCTGACTCTGGTCAAGGCGAAAAATATGGCTGGCCCCGCAAGCCCCACCGCAAGAAATCACCGCTGGCATCGGATTATTTCGGGGAATGCTAGTGCTCCGCACCTGATGCGGAGCTCTGTCGGCACCTCACCATCACGCGGGCCGGGCTCCGTATCAAGTACGGAGCACACGCATAATCAAACGACCGTAGCCTCACCCGCCTGCGACCGGGCATAGTCCTGCGTCCCTTCGGTCAGCACCACATCACCCTCGACAATCTCGGCAATCCTGATGTCCGGCAGACCGGCAATCTTGTCGTATAGCGGCTTGAAATCCGTCTCCACCGTCACCCGCAGCAGCTCGTCGAGGCTGGGAATGACGAAATAATTCTGCTGGTAATCGTCGATCCGATACTCGGTGCGCAAGACCCGTTCGAGATCGAACAGGATCCGGTTGGGGCTGGGATCATCCAGCGCAAAGACGCTCTCCCCATAGCTGGAGACAATGCCGGCGCCATAGATTCGCAGACCTTCGGCCTCCTGGATCAGTCCGAATTCCACGGTATACCAGTAGAGCCGCGCCAGCTGTTTCAGCGTGCCGAATCTCAGCGCCCTGAGCCCGCCGCGGCCATAGGCGGCCATATAGTCACCAAATCGCTGGTCGGCGAGCATCGGCACATGGCCGAAGACATCGTGAAAAATATCCGGTTCCTGCAGATAGTCGAGCTGGTCCCGCCGCCGGATGAAATTGCCCGAGACAAAGCGCCGGTTGGCGAGATGGTCGAAAAACACGTCATCGGGCACCAGTCCGGGCACGGCGACAACCTGCCAGCCCGTGGCATCCATCAATATCCGGTTGAGCTCTTCGAAATCGGGAATACCGGGCCGCGACAGTTTCAAGATATCGATGCCGTCGAGAAACGCCTGCGCCGCCCGGCCCGGCAGCATTTTCTGCTGGCGCGCGAACAATATATCCCAGGTCTCGTGGTCTTCCGCCGAATAGCGTTGCCAGTCCTGGTCGATCGTCCAGTCGGCATTTGCGTGCGCTGGCGGCTTGTCATAGACATGGGTTTCGGTTTCGGGGGTATCGAGCATGGCCGCATCCTACAGCAGAACAGGTTTCGATGGCAACTACAGCGCTTAAATGGTTGAAACGCATGGTGGTTGCACTGGTCGCGATCCTTTGCGCCTATCTGCTCGCGGCGCTGGCCGGCAGCCTGCTGCCCGCCAACCAGCACTGGCAAAGCCCGAAGACGGCATCGAACTGTTCATCGAGACTAACGGCCTGCACAGCGGGATCATCATGCCGGTCTGGAGCGATGTCCATGACTGGACGCCTCTGGTCCGGCCCGAGCATCTCGCCGATCCGTCGCTTTACGGCAGCCATATTTTGGTCGGATGGGGGCATGAAGGCGTCTATCGCAACACCCGGCAATGGCGCGATCTGCGCGCAAGCGACGCGATCAGCGCGATATTTGGCAGCGACGATGTACTTGTCCACGTCTACCACCTGAAATATCCACAGGCTTATCCCTATTACCGCCGCCCCCTTATCGTCAGCGAAGCGGAATATCGCAAAATCGCCAGTGCGATCGAAGCGCGCTTCGCCCTCGACGATCAGTATCGCTCCCAACCGTCCCCGGGCTATGGCCAGGATGACCTGTTCTATCAGGCGAACGGCCATTACAGCGCCTTCTACACCTGCAACAACTGGACCAGCGACATTCTGCAACAGGCTGGTATTCGCACCGGGCGCTGGACACCCTTCCAGGGCGGCGTGATGCGCTGGTTTCCGGAAATAGCAGAGTGAACCCTTCGCACTGAGTTTGTCGAAGTGCGGCTATCTACTCGCCATGGTCCTTCGACAGGTTCAGGACGAACGGAGGGCGGCGAGGATGCCGTTCGTGGTGAGCCCGTCGAACCAGGCCCGTCGTCTGATCACAGCCCTGCGACCAGCGCAGAACGAACGGTCCATAGCCTAGCCGCCCGCGAGATCGCGCAAAGCCGCGCCGTCCCTAATCGTGACAAATCCATAGCCCGGCTCGATGACCCCGTCGCCCTGCAGCCGGGTGAGGGCCTTGCCCAGCGACACACGCGACACGCCGACCAGGTCGGCCAGTTCCTGCTGGGTGACGGTGAGCCGCGCACTGTTCCCCTGATCGCCGCAAAGCTGGGACAGCGCCAGCGCCAGCCTTTGCGGCACCGACAGGCTGCGGCTGAATTCGACCAGATCGAACGCATCCTGCACCGTCAGTGCCATCGTCTTGAGCAGCAGGCCGGTCACCGCCGGATCGGCATCCATCAGGCTCCGGAACTCGCTTTTTCCGATCCGGATCAGGCGGCAATCGCTGCCGGCAATCGCGTCGACCGTCCTCGGAAATTCGCCCATGAACGCCAGTTCGCCGAATGTTTCACCGGCGCCGAGCAGCGCAAACAGCGTCAGCCGCCCGTCGAGGCCATATCGGCCGACCTGTACCGATCCGCTCTCGATATACCAGAATTCCTTCGCCTCGTCGCCGCGCTGCTGGATGATCTGGCCGCGGGCAAAGGCCCGCTCCTGTCCGCGGGCCAGCAAATCCAGGCGTATCCGCTCGGGAAGTCCCTGCACAAAGCCGGTCCCGGCAACCGGAGCAGGCGCGTTCATGAAAATTCCCAAGAATGACAAGAAGTTTGCATTTCAGGAGATGTACAGCGGCTAGAGAAAATCTGCAAGCCATCCTCCAGGGAGAGACATGATGCGGCCCGAACTATTGGCAATAACCGGAATATTCCTCGTCTTCGGACTGCTGGAATTTTTCCGCACGCGGCTGTTCAGCAAGCCCGAACAGACCCGCGATGACGCGCTGGTCGAGATTATCGGTTCCTTCGTGTTGCTGGTCATCACCCAGCCCGGGATCATCCTCGCGGCTCAGTTCATCCTCGGCAATGTCGCGCCGCAATGGCAAGGCGCTCTGGCCGGCATCCCTCTGATCGCCGCCATTGCCCTGTTCCTGGTCTTCGACGACATGATGCAATATTGGTGGCACCGGCTGTCGCACAGCGTGCCTTTCCTCTACAATCTGCACCGCTCGCACCATAATGCGAAATATATGAGCGTGCGTCTCGTCTACCGGAATAATATCTTCTACTATCTCACCATGCCGAGCATCTGGTTCTCCGGCGCCTGATCTATCTCGGTCTCGGCTGGGTATATGTCGGCTATATCATCGTCAAAATGGCGGTGATCGTCGGCGCGCACAGCGATGTCGCCTGGGACGAACCGCTCTACAAGATCAAATGGCTGTCGCCGGTCATGTGGCTGGTCGAACGCACCATCTCGACCCCAGCCACGCACCACGCCCATCACGGCCGCCACAAAAGCGACGGCGTCACTCATTATAAGGGCAATTTTGGCAATCTTCTATTCTTCTGGGATGTGCTGTTTGGCACCGCCCACATCACGCGCCGCTATCCCGATAGCTATGGCGTGGAAAATCTCGCACCAGCCACTTTGGGTCAGCAACTAGCCTGGCCGATCTTTCCGGAGAATAAGGAAGGCGGCCATGGGGTGAAGGAACTGGCGGCGGTTGAGGCAGGCGCAGAGGCCTGACTTTCGTCATTGCGAGCGAAGCGAAGCAATCCAGCGCGTCGCTCGCCGCTCTGGATTGCCGCGTCGCTTTCGCTCCTCGCAATGACGGTGGCACATCCGACAGCTATTGAGAGAATAGCGTTCACACTGAGCTTGTCGAAGTGCACCTCTCGGGGGAACGCTGTCCTTCGACAAGCTCAGGACGAACGGCCTTGGCCGGATTACCCCCTCTCCCGTGCGGAAGAAGGGTACAGAGCCTTGCTGAGGAACGAAGCTAGGCGGCGTTGGATGAGGGTGTTCTGCCGTCAGAAGCGCAGTACGCCCTCATCCAGCTACGACTAGGCAGTCAAGCTGCCAAGTCTGCGCATCCTTCTCCCGCACGGGAGAAGGATGCATAAACCAGCTAGATCTTATCGAGGCAAACTGCGCTACCCCGCCGCCGTGACAATCTCCGCCCAGGCCGCCTCGTCAATCACTTCGATCCCCAGTTCCGCCGCCTTTTTCGCTTTCGATCCCGCGCCCGGTCCGGCGACCACCAGATCGGTTTTCGCGCTCACCGAACCGGAAGCCTTGGCGCCCAGCGCCTCGGCCTGCGCCTTGGCTTCGTCGCGGCTCATGGTTTCCAGCTTGCCGGTGAAGACCACCGTCTTGCCGGCCACCGCGCTGTCGCGGGTTTCGACGATATAGTCCGGCGGGGAAACTTCGTTCAGCAGATCTTCCCAGACCGCGACATTATGCGGTTCGTGGAAGAAATCGGCCAGCGCCGCTGCCACGGTCGGCCCCACACCATCGATCGACGTAATTTCCGCCCAGGCGGCATCACCCGCTTCGGTTCCGGTCACCGCGGGCCCAGCCTCCCCGTTCGTGTCGAGCAAAGTCGAGACACCGGCATCCGCGCCCTCCCCGTCTCTCACCTGCGCTCGAGACAAACGGTATTCGCTCGATTCCTGCGCAGCCTCGGCAACTTCCCGCAATTTCGGCAAGGTCCGGAAATTCTTCAGCAGATCCTTCGCCGTCACCGTGCCGATATGCCGTATCCCCAGCCCGAATAGCAGACGGGCCGCATCGGGCTGTCGCTTCTTTTCCACAGCCGCCAACAGATTATCCACAGACTTGTCCTGCCAGCCTTCGCGGGCGAGAATTTCAGCGCGATGCTCGTGCAGGCGGAAAATATCGGCGGGGCTTTCCAGCCAGCCTGCCTCGATAAATTCGGCGATGCTTTTCTCGCCCAGCCCGTCGATATCCAGCGCCACCCGCGAGACAAAATGGACCAGTCGCTGGAATCGCTGCGCCGGGCAGATCAGGCCGCCGGTGCAACGGACATCGACCTCGCCTTCCTCGGCGACGGCTTCGCTGCCGCATTCAGGGCAATGATCGGGGAAATCATAGGGATCTCGCTGTTCGTCGCGAGTCAGATTCTCGACCACTTGCGGGATCACGTCCCCGGCCCGCTGGATCACCACCCGGTCTCCCGGGCGCACGCCGAGCCGTTCGACTTCATCGCGATTGTGCAGCGTCACGTTGGAAACCACCACGCCGCCCACCGTGACCGGTTTGAGGCGACCAACCGGCGTCAGCTTGCCGGTGCGCCCGACCTGAATATCGATGCTCTCCAGCGTCGTCTGCGCCTGTTCCGCCGGGAATTTATGCGCCAGTGCCCAGCGTGGCGCCTTGGCCACAAAACCGAGCCGTTGCTGCCAGTCTAGCCGGTCAACCTTGTAGACCACGCCATCGATATCATAAGGCAGGTCCGCCCGCTCCGCCTCGATATGGCGATAATGGGAGAGCATATCGTCGAGCGTTTCGAACCGCTTGACCAGCGGCGAAACCGGCACGCCCCAGCTTGCGATCGCCTGCATGACGTCAAATGCCGTGTCGCCCGGCAGTTCGCTGTGCACACCCCAGCCATGCGCCCAGAATTTCAGTGGCCTCTTCGCCGTAATATTCGCGTCTTTCTGGCGCAGCGAACCGGCGGCGGCGTTGCGCGGATTGGCGAACTGGCGGATTTTCCCGGATCGAAATCGACACCCTTGGCCGTCGCATCCGCCCTGCCCTCGTCCATCAGCCGCTCGTTGAGCCCGGCAAAATCGGCCTTGGCCATGTAGACCTCGCCACGGATCTCGAAAAGGTCGGGGACGGGATGGGAAGCGTGCTCCTGCGAAGGCAGGAGCCCATCGCCCGCTCGCGCCCCGGCCGCACCCTCAGGAGATGGATCCCCGCCTTCGCGGGGATACAGCCGCTCCGGAATATCCCCAATCATCCGCACATTGGCGGTCACATCCTCGCCAACCTGCCCGTCCCCGCGCGTCGCGGCCAGCACCAGCTCGCCCTTCTCGTAGCGCAGCGAACAGGACAGCCCGTCAATCTTGTCCTCGGCGGTCACCGCCACCGGCGCGCCCTCGTCCAGATTCAAAAACCGCCGCACCCGCGCCAGCCATTCGGCGATATCCTCGTCGGAAAAACCGTTATCGAGGCTCATCATCCGCTGGGCATGGGTGACCTTCGACAAAGGCGAAGCCGCCACCGCCGCCCCGACCAGCTTGTTCGGACTATTCTCCCGCACCAGATGCGGGAAGGCCTCCTCCAGCTCGTTGTTCCGCCGCACCAGCGCGTCATAATCCGCGTCGGATATCTCCGGTGTGTCTTCGGCGTGGTAGAGCTTGTTATGTTTGGCGATGGTGCGGGCGAGACGCATAAGTTCGTTCGCGGCATCGGCTTCGGAGAGGTTCTCAACCGGAGTGAGGGTCATAAAAAGCCCCTCCTCTTCAGAGGAGGGGTTGGGGTGGTGGCGATGTGTGAACATCGCTCGCGAAGCGACAAGCGGCACCGAACCACCCACCCTCCTTAAAAGGAGGGGCTGAAACGGGCTCGTTTGATCACTA
>NZ_PYIA01000167.1:0-3997 GCF_013265645.1 Sphingopyxis sp. BSNA05
ACGCAGCCCGATGCGGCGCGTATTCCAGGCTACACATCAAATCCTGCTGAGGCGGGTTATGCGGATAATCCAGATCGCATTGAAGGCGATGCAAGGGCCGCAGCGCGCAGCCACGAAGGCATGAAAGCGATCATGGATTCCAATACCCGGCGCGCGAAGTTTGAGATAGATGAAATCAAAGCGGTCACTGCGCGGTCTAAATCGATCAACGAAGACCCACTTGCCTATACCAGCGGCATGGAAATTGGCGGGGCGGAAGGACGCTGCGTTCCGCTTCCATCTTCTCCCGGATCGCCGGGCCGTTATACAGCAACCTGTAATAGCGGGGTAGCGCTGGAAGAAAGAAACGAGAGCTGCAGCATCTATCTGGATGTAAGTGTCGAGCAGCGGACCCAATATCATTATTTGTGCAGCTATATCAGCCCATATGGTTTTGGCGGCGTCCCTTCTTGCGAGATATTTAACGCAAATGGATGCCGTAGGACCGGAATACGTCCAGGACCATGTTTGCAGTGGCATGACGACGGATATGGCCCGAGATACTGCGTTGAACCCGGCGAACCTTATGTTGAAATGAGCTGTAGCGCGCCTGTCGCGGGAGAAACGCCTTACGCGACGTCAACAGAAAATATTATTCAGGAAAACCAACATGATGCAGCATGCCGAACTTTTGCAGAAGACGCCGACTGCAAACAAACAGCCGAAACTTGCACCGACAGCGATCCTGTAACCCGGATCATAGACGGTGTTCCGGTCACAAAACCCTGTTGGGCATGGGAGCGGGCCTATCAATGCAATGCCCGGCGCGCTGCCAATGATTGCGAGGAACTGGATAATAATCCCGCCTGCCAATTGCTCCGCGAGGATTGTCTGAGCGAAGATAATCCCTGCTCAACGATAGAGCGCGTTTATGATTGCCCGCTTCCAGATACACAAGGCTCCGGAAGCCAGTATATTTGTGACGGCGATGTCTATTGCATCGATGGATCATGCGAAACAATCGAACGTACGCCCAATGACGAATTCAAGGATGCGGCTGTTGCGCTTCACGCGATGGACGATGCGCGGGGACAATTTGATCCCGACACATTGACACTTTTCAAAGGCGAGCGTGAAACGTGCGGCTCCAAAGTATTTGGCGTGCTCAATTGCTGCAAGGGTAAAGGCTTTCCGCTCATTCCCGGTATTAGCCTGCTGGTTGCGTTTGGCTGCAACACCCAAGAGATCCTTCTTCACCAGCGCGATGCTAATGGGCTGTGCGCCTATGTCGGTAGCTATTGCTCAAAGAAAATCCTCGGCATCTGTATCACCAAGAAGAAAGTCTATTGCTGCTTCACATCCAAATTGTCGCGTATTTTGCAAGAGCAAGGCCGCGCGCAGCTGCCCAAACCCTGGGCTCGGGCGAAGGACGAACAATGCCACGGCTTCACAATCGAGGAATTTGCGCAGCTTGATCTTTCAAAAATGGATTTTCCGAAATCTATTCTGAATTTACCGAGGCTGCCCGCCTGCCCGACGAGCTCGAAGCGGCCAATGACATCCAGCAGAAAATTCAAAACTTCTACGAGAGATCAGGCCCATGAAAAATGTTTTTCAACTTTCGCTCCCCCTGCCCTTGGCGCTCGGCGGCTTGGCCGTGCTTGTCCTTGCAATCGTGTTTCTTATTGACGCCGCCATCAGCCCGGCAATTGCGCAAGGCGCAACATCCAATCCAATTGACCCACCAACCAATATCGCGCGAACCAGCGCGGATGAACTCTACTGCGAGAAACGCAAACTGGGATATTGGTTCTATTGCAGCAAGCCAAAACCCGCTCAGGAAACAGAAACCCTGCCGCCTGAAACGCAAGCCAGCGCAAGTGAGCAACTCGATGCGGTTACGAAGGAATTGCGCGAGCTTAAAGCCAAAGCAATCCTCGAACCATCCCCCGAAAATGTTATCGCTTACATACGCTTCCAGCGCGAACAGCTCGACCGCGCGTCGCTGTTTTCAGACGTTTGGCAGCGCGCGATCTGGCAGCAGCCTGATCTGGATTATACGCTCGAACGCCCGGTTTCCACGCTGGCCAAAAGGCAGTGGCAGGATGCGCGTAGCGCTTCGCGTGATACCGTCATGGCAAACCTCGGAAAACGTTTTGGGCTGTTCTACTTTTTGCGCAAAGCTGCGGCGCCTGCGAGGTCATGTCGCCAATCGTAAAATCAGTTTCTAACCGATGGAAACTGACGGTTCGCGCCATCTCAACCGATGGCGGACCATCACGGCATTTTCAAAATTACACCGTCGAGGCCGGTCAACGCGCGCGCATGGGATTAAAGCCCAAAATTACCCCGCCCTGGTGCTGTGGGATAGCGCGCAAAGTCGCGCCATCCCAATCGGATATGGAATCATTTCTGCCGATGAACTGCAGGACCGTATTTATTTGCTCACATCAAAGGAAGCCGGACATGATTATTAAAAAGCAATAGCTGCGATTACAGCTGCAAGTCTAATCACTTCATCTATTTCGGCACCTGTTTCTGCCAATGTCGGTGATAGCATGGACCGGTTCATGGATGATATGGGCGGCGCTGCCAATGTCACCGGGCCAACTGCATTTGAGGGCCAGTCAGCGGGCTATTATAGCCTCGGCAATGTCTGGACGCGCTTTCCCCAGAAGACGACCAATATTGCAAACTTGCAGCTACCATCCGCTAAAGCGGGCTGCGGCGGTATCGATATTTTTGCAGGTTCGTTTTCATTCATCAACGCCAGCGAGATTGTTGCGATGCTAAAAGCCGTGGCGAACAACGCTGTCGGTTTTGCTTTCAGCCTCGCCATCGACACCGTGTGCCCGGAATGCTCGAAAATCATGCAGGAGTTTTCGCAAAAGGCGCAGCTCATGAATAATCTCAACATCAACAGCTGCGAAATGGCGCAGGGGTTGGTGGGCGGGATCTGGCCAAAGGGCGATCTAGCGGACAAGGCAATCTGCGAGGCCATAGGCAACTCAGAGGGTATATTCACCGATTATGCCGCCGCCAAACATGGTTGCGGCACCAAAGGCCAGCGCGATTCTACAAATGCAGGCGCGGGCGCGGATTATGCCGACGTAAATCCTGGCGTCGCGCGTAACTACACATGGCACATTCTCAAGAAATCAGCATTTTTCAACCCTGGCGGCACATTTGACCGGGAACTGGCAGAATATGCAATGACGCTCATTGGGACTATTATCTACGTGCCGCCCAAAGACGCCTCTCCCGGAAAGTTCGTGCCGTTCGCAGGCGATGCCTCTTCAACATTGGTGACTGCATTACTCGACGGAACATCAGGTCAGACCATCAAGGTTTTGATTGCGACGAACCCGATCAATGCCTCGATCCGACGTTTCGCAATATGAGCCTTGCTAGCTCTAAAGCCATAAGACCTCGCGTGGCCGCACTGATTACCAGCATGGTCGAAGCTATCCGCGCCGACACAGCGATCGGCACTGCCGAAAAAGAATTGCTGCAGGTTGCATCGGTGCCGCTCTATAAAATCCTTACCGTTCAGGCGGCTTACGGTCGCGGCATGCCAACCGATGACCGCGAGACGCTTGCTGAGATTGCTGCGGTTGATCTGCTCTTTGCAGTTCTCGAACGGATTGTTGGCGAAGCGGGTCGTTCGATGTCCACCTTCATCGGCGCGGATGAAGCCAAGCTCGCCATGTGGCAAGGTCAAATGAGCGAAGTGCGCCGCGCTTTGGCAGACAGACAAGCAAATAGTCAGGCCAAGGTCAGTGCTATCATGCAGATCATCGAAAAGACTGCGATGATTGAGAACATGCTCTCGGCTTCCATGTCGCCGTCTATGGCAGCAGCCCTCGACTGGTCGCGCGCGGTTCAAAACCGTTCGCTGACACCTTGAGTTTGGCGTAAACAGATGGTCGAGATATTCACAATTGGTGGCGGCGAATATATCGTCAATGTCCTCAATGCCGTTGCGGCATGGACCGGTGCGGGCGGATACAAAAGCCTG
>NZ_PYIA01000168.1:0-3988 GCF_013265645.1 Sphingopyxis sp. BSNA05
ACGCAGCCCGATGCGGCGCGTGTTCCTGGATACACATCAAATCCTGCTGAGGCGGATTATGCCGATAATCCGGAACGCATTGAAGGCGATGCAAGGGCCGCAGCGCGCAGCCACGAGGGTATGAAAGCGATAAAGGACTCCAATGCCCGGCGCGCGAAGTTTGAGATAGATGAAATCAAAGCGGTCACTGCGCGGTCTAATTCGATCAACGAAGACCCACTTGCCTATACCAGCGGTATGGAAATTGGCGGGGCGGAAGGGCGCTGCGTTCCGCTACCGCCCTCTCCAGGATCGCCGGGCCGTTATACGGCTACCTGCAATAGCGGGGTGGCGCTGGAAGAAACAAACGAGAGTTGCAGCATCTATCTAAATGTAAGGGTCGAGCAGCGGACCCAATATCATTATCTGTGCAGCGATATCAGTCCTTACCAATTTGGCGGCGTCCCTTCTTGCGAGATATTTAACGCAAATGGATGCCGGAGGGCCGGAATACGTCCAGGACCGTGTTTGCAATGGGGCGGAAACCGTGAACAGGATCGATACTGCGTTGAACCCGGCGAACCCTATGTTGAAATGAGCTGCAGCGCGCCTGTCGCGGGAGAAACGCCTTACGCGACATCATCTGAAAATATTATTCAGGAAAACCAAAATGATGCCGCTTGTCGGACTTTTGCCGAAGATGCCGATTGCGAACAAACAGCCGAGACTTGCAGCGACAGCGACCCTGTAACCCGCATCATAAACGGTGTGCCGGTCACAAAACCCTGTTGGGCATGGGAGCGGGCCTATCAATGCAATGCCCGGCGCGCTGCCAATGATTGCGAGGAATTGGATAATAATCCGGCTTGCCAATTGCTCCGCGAGGATTGTCTAAGCGAAGATAATCCCTGCTCGACCACCGAATGGGTTTATGATTGCCCGCTTCCAGATACGCAAGGCTCGGGTAGCCAATATATTTGTGACGGCGATGTCTATTGCATCGACGGATCATGTGAGACGATTGAGCGCGAAGCGAATGACGAGTTCAAGGATGCCGCTGTTGCGCTTCACGCGATGGACGATGCGCGCGGACAATTTGATCCCGACACATTAACGCTTTTCAAAGGCGAGCGCGAGACGTGCGGCTCAAAAGTCTTCGGGGTGCTTAATTGCTGCAAGGGCAAAGGCTTTCCGCTCATTCCCGGCATTAGCCTGCTAGTTGCGCTGGGCTGCGACACGCAAGAGATCCTTCTTCACCAACGCGATGCCAATGGACTGTGTGCCTATGTCGGCAGCTATTGCTCAAAGAAAATCCTCGGCATCTGCATCACCAAGAAGAAAGCCTATTGCTGCTTCACATCCAAATTGTCGCGTATTTTGCAGGAGCAAGGCCGCGCGCAGCTTCCCAAACCTTGGACTCGGGCGAAAGACGAACAATGCAATGGATTCACAATCGAGGAATTCGCGCAGCTCGATCTTTCAAGAATGGATTTTTCCGAAATCTATTCGGAGTTCACCGAAGCCGCCCGCCTGCCCGATGAACTCGAAGCGGCCAATGATATTCAGCAGAAAATTCAAGATTTCTATGAAAGATCAGGCCCATGAAAAATGTTTTTGGCTCCACGCTTCCCCTGCCCTTGACGCTCGGTGGAATGGCCGTGCTTGTCCTTGCAATAACGTTGCTTATGGATGCCGCCCTCAGTCCGGCATTCGCGCAAGGCGCTGCATCCAAAGCAATTGATCAACAAACCAATATGACGCGAACCAGCGCGGATGAACTCTACTGCGAGAAACGGAAACTGGGATTTTGGTTCTATTGCACCAAGCCGAAATCGCCTGAAACAGAAACACTTCAACCAGAACCGCAGTCAAGCGCAAGCGAGCAACTCGATGCGGTCACGAAGGAATTGCGTGAGCTTAAAGCCAAAGCCATCCTCGAACCAACCCGCAAGAATGTCATCGCTTATATACGCTTCCAACGTGAACAACTTGATCGTGCGTCACTGTTTTCAGACGTTTGGCAGCGCGCAATCTGGCAGCAACCGGATCTCGACTATACGCTCGAGCGCCCGGTTTCCACACTCGCCAAAAGACAATGGCAAGATGACCGGAGCGCTTCACGTGATACCGTCATGGCCAATCTTGGGAAACGCTACGGGCTGTTTTACTTTTTTGCTCAGAGCTGCGGAGCCTGTGAGGTCATGTCGCCAATCGTAAAATCAGTATCGGGTCGTTGGAAACTGACCGTTCGCGCGATCTCAACCGATGGCGGACCGTCGCGGCATTTCCAAAATTACACCGTCGAAGCTGGTCAACGTGCGCGCATGGGATTGAAGCCTAAAATCACCCCTGCCCTGGTGCTGTGGGACAGCGCGCAAAGCCGGGCTATTCCAATCGGCTACGGCATCATTTCTGCTGATGAACTGCAGGATCGTATTTATTTACTCACATCAAAGGAAGCCGGACATGATTATTAAAAAGCGATCGCTGCGATCACAGCTGCAAGTCTAATCATCGCTCCCGTGTCTGCTAATGTCGGAGACAGCATGGACCGGTTCATGGATGATATGGGCGGTGCTGCTAATGTCACCGGACCCACGGCGTTCGAGGGTCAGTCAGCAGGCTATTATAGTCTCGGCAATGTCTGGACGCGCTTTCCCCAGAAGACGACCAATATTGCTAACTTGCAGCTCCCTTCTGCCAAGGCGGGCTGCGGCGGCATTGATATTTTTGCAGGTTCGTTTTCTTTCATCAACGCCAGTGAGATTGTCGCGATGCTCAAAGCCGTGGCGAACAACGCGGTTGGCTTTGCCTTCAGCCTTGCCATCGACACCGTGTGCCCGGAATGCTCAAAGATCATGCAGGAGTTCTCGCAAAAAGCGCAGCTCATGAATAATCTCAACATCAACAGCTGTGAAATGGCGCAGGGTTTGGTGGGCGGTATCTGGCCGAAGGGTGATCTAGCTGACAAGGCAATCTGTGAAGCGATTGGTAACTCGGAAGGCGTATTTACTGATTATGCTGCCGCCAAACATGGTTGCGGTACGAAAGGCCAGCGCGATTCCACAAATGCGGGCGCGGGCGCGGATTATGCTGATGTGCATCCGGGCGTCGCGCGAAATTACACATGGCATATCCTCAAGAAATCCGCCTTCTTCAATCCGGGCGGCACATTTGACCGCGAACTCGCAGAATATGCGATGACGCTCATCGGGACTATTATATATGTACCGCCCAAAGACGCATCTCCTGGAAAATTTGTGCCGTTCGCCGGCGATGCCTCCTCGACATTAGTAACTGCATTGCTGGACGGCACATCGGGACAGACCATCAAGGTGTTTGATTGCGATGAAGCCGATCAATGCCTCGATCCAACGTTTCGCAATATGAGCCTTGCTAGCTCTAAAGCCATTCGCCCGCGCGTGGCCGCGCTGATCACCAGCATGGTCGAAGCTATTCGCGCCGACACGGCGATCGGCAATGCCGAAAAGGAATTGCTGCAGGTCGCATCGGTGCCGCTCTATAAAATTCTGACCGTTCAGGCCGCTTATGGTCGCGGCATGCCTACCGATGACCGCGAGACGCTTGCTGAAATCGCCTCGGTTGATCTGCTCTTTGCAGTGCTCGAACGGATTGTTGGCGAAGCGGGACGTTCGATGTCCACCTTCATCGGCGCGGACGAGGCCAAGCTCGCGATGTGGCAGGGTCAAATAAACGAAGTGCGCCACGCCTTGGCGGATAGACAATCTAACAGTCAGGCCAAGGTCAGCGCGATCATGCAGATTATCGAAAAGACTGCGATGATCGAAAATATGCTCTCCGCTTCCATGTCACCCTCCATGGCAGCAGCCCTCGACTGGTCGCGCGCGGTTCAAAACCGCTCGCTGACACCTTGAGCGGAGTATCAGCTTAGATGGTCGAGATATTCACAATTGGCGGCGGCGAATATATCGTCAATGTCCTCAACGCCGTTGCGGCATGGACCGGCGCGGGCGGATACAAAAGCCTG
>NZ_PYIA01000169.1:0-1891 GCF_013265645.1 Sphingopyxis sp. BSNA05
ACCAGCTATTCGCCACTCGGCCTCGGCGATGCACATGAACGCTCGATCAAGGCTATCTACAAGGCTGCTGGTTGGGATTTGGCCGATGAGCGCTTTCTCCAGCTCCACGGGCTGATCGCGGCCATGCCCATGACGCTGGCGGATGGTCTTGCCCATGATCTCAAACGTTTAAAGCGCCTCAAAACCATGCTGTCGACCAGCGCGGCCCATATTGCGCCATTGCAGGGCGAGTTTCTGGGCGGGCCATTGCCACATCTGCTGCTGGTCGGCAGGCGCGGGCAGCCATTTTACTGGTCGCCATTTGAAAATGACGCCGGCAATCATAATGTCGCGATCTGCGGAAAATCCGGTTCCGGAAAATCGGTGCTGCTCCAGGAAATGTGCGCGAGCCTGCGCGGTGCAGGCGCGAAAGTTGTTGTGATTGACGACGGGCGCTCGTTCGAACATTCGGTTAAATTACAGGGCGGTCGTTTTGTAGAGTTTACGCTCAAATCCGGTTTCTCGCTCAATCCATTCTCGATGATTGACGATGTGCGCGCTGCCGAAGACGATGATTATAAACTCGACTGCATCGCGATGATCAAAGCGATTGTCGGCCAAATGGCGCGGCACAGCGACCGGCTTACCGATACCGAACGCGGTCTGATCGATCAGGCAGTCACTACAGTTTGGGAAGCGCTTGGCAGCGGCGGAACCATCAATGACGTAGCAGCGGCGTTCGCAGCCATTTCCAATCCTGTCGCGGATGATCTGGGCGTTGCCATCGGTCCCTATATGAGCGGCGGTAGCTATGGCGGCTTTTTCGAAGGCCAAGCCAGTATCGCACTCGATGATGATTTTACCGTATTTGAAATGTCTGATCTGGCAACGCGCGAAGAGCTAAGATCGGTCATTTTGTGCGCAATCATGTTCATGACCAGCCAGGCGATGACCCAAAGCCCGCGCAGCACCAAAAACTGCTTCTGATCGATGAAGCATGGTCTTTGCTCAAAGGCGGTTCGATGGGCGAGTTTGTTGAGACCTACGCGCGAACGGCGCGCAAATATGGCGGCGCGCTGGCCACCGCCACGCAGTCACTCAATGATTATTACAAATCCGATGGCGCAACCGCAGCGCTCGAAAATAGCGACTGGATGCTGGTGCTACAGCAAAAACCGGAAACCATTGCAGATTTCCGCAAGAACGACCGCCTCGACATGGATGATCGCACCGAAACGCTGATCCGCAGTTTAAAACGTTCGGGCGAGGAATATAGCGAGGTCTTTATCAAAGGCCCGGATAGCGAAGCAGTTGGTCGGCTAGTTCTCGATCCCTATTCCGCCTGCATCTATTCTTCTTCGCCCGATGTTTATGCTGCGATCGAGGCTGAGCAGGAAGCGGGTGCTTCTCTGGCACAGGCGATCGCCCGCGTGTCCGGTGTTGGCGCCGACAATCGGAAGGGCAAGCACAATGCCTGACAAAACCGATACGCTGTTTGATTCTTATCTTTCCCTTGGGACAAGCAAGGACCGGCGCTGCAATCGCGCTCCGTTCCCACTAAAGCAGTTTTTCAAACCTCTTGCCACATCATGGTGGAAACATCGCTATTCGCGATCAGCTCGGTATTGATGGCGCTCGGCCTGCCGCTGTGCTTTTTCCTGCTGTTATCGGGCTGGGATTTGCTCGGGCTGTTCACGCATCTGGACAATTTGAGCTGCCGCTATCTCGAAGCGGACGGAATGCGCAGATTGGCGTTTTCCAGCGACCTCAAAATCATATTCTTTGGGTCTACTGCTCTGATCGCGGCGCTTCGGATGCCAGGATTTACCAGGCGGATAGCGGGTGCCTTTCCCGAAAGGAGCAAGATATGAGCAAATTTGCAATTTCACCAGAGCATCTGCCAAGCGCGCGA
>NZ_PYIA01000170.1:0-20239 GCF_013265645.1 Sphingopyxis sp. BSNA05
CGTCACAGCCATTGTCGGCGAAGGGGCGCCATGGCGCGAAATAAAGCAGAACGATCGGAAACGGGCGACTTTGTCGCGTTCCTTGTAAAACTTGCATTGTTCATCCTGATCTTGCGGAGTTTCATTGTCTCTCCCTTCAATATTCCATCAGAATCGATGCAGCCCCGGCTGGTCGTCGGAGACTATCTGCTGGTGGCGAAGTGGCCTTACGGCTTTTCCAAATATAGCCTGCCCTTCAACCTTCCCCTGTTTCCCGGACAGATATTGGCCAATTCGCCCACCCCGGGTGATGTCGTCGTGTTCAAGGCGCCTCCCAGCGCTACAGATGATTATATCAAGCGGGTGATCGCCCTGTCGGGTGACATCGTCCAGGTTAATAAGGGCGTGGTGTCGATCAACGGCACAGCCGTTGATCGCAAGAGGATCGCGGATTTCGAACATCCCGTGACTCCCAACAGCCCTTGTTATCGTCCCGAATTTGAAATATCGGCAGGCAACGGCGCGGCAGTGTGCCGCTATCCCCAATTTCAGGAAACGCTGCCCAACGGCGTCAGCTATCATATTCTGGATATATACGAGAATAGCGAAGGCGATGACACGCAGGCATTTGTTGTCCCGGAAGGCCATATGTTTCTGATGGGAGACAACCGCGACCGAAGCGCCGACAGCCGTTTTCCTGCGCAAGAGGGGCAGGCAATCGGAATGGTGCCCGAAGAAAATCTTGTCGGCAAAGCCCTGATATCTGTGTTCTCGACCGATGGATCGGCCGAATGGATCAAGCCATGGACATGGTTCAGTGCCGCACGCTGGAACCGCATCGGAGAAGGGTTTTGAACCGTCCGGAATTTCTTGACTGGATCGCCGAAATCACCGGCAAACGCCCGCAGACGCCAGAGCTTTATATCCGGGCTGCAACACACGGCAGTCACGGGCAGAAAGACTATCAACGCCTGGAATTTCTCGGCGACCGGGTATTGGGGCTGGTGATTGCGGATTATCTCTATCACCAGTTTCCGCAGGAACCCGAAGGCCAATTGTCGCAGCGGCTCAACGGCCTGGTTTCCGGTTCGGTATGTGGCGATGTCGCACGGCAGATAGGCGTTGGCGATCACATCCTGCTGGGCAAGCAAGCGCGAGACGATGGCGCGCGGCAAAGCATGAAGGTTCTTGGCGACGTGATGGAGTCCCTGATCGGCGCCGTCTATATTGACCATGGCATGGAGACCGCACGCAGCTTCATTCTCCACCATTGGGAAAGCCGTTTTACCACAACCGTTGCCGATATCAGGCACCCCAAATCTGCACTGCAGGAATGGGCTGCGGCCAATAATCGCAAGATCCCGACCTATGAACTGGTCGACAAAAGCGGCCCCCATCACGATCTGAAGTTCACCGTTAGGGTGCAAGTCAACAACATTGGTGAAGTCGAAGCTACGGCTTCGGCGATCCAGGCAGCTGAAACCGAAGCGGCCAAGAAATTTCTGGAAAAATTCACATGATTCAAAAATGCGGCGTAGTGGCATTGATAGGCGCCCCCAACGCGGGCAAATCAACCCTGATCAATGCTCTGGTAGGGCAGAAAGTCGCGATCACCAGCTCGAAACCGCAAACAACAAGGACGCGGCTTTTGGGCATTGCGATCGAGGACGATACCCAGCTTCTGCTGGTCGACACGCCAGGCATTTTCGAACCGCATCGCCGCCTTGACCGGGCAATGGTCTCCGCTGCTTGGGAGGGCGCGGAAGACGCCGATATCATCGTCCTGCTCGTTGATGCACGCGCCGGTCTCGGGACGAAGGTCACTTCGATCGTGGAGCGCATCAAGCATCGTTCCGAAAAGACCATACTCGTCATGAACAAAGTCGACATTGCCGCCAAGGACAAGATGCTGGGCCATGTCGTCAAGCTGCATGAATTGGCTGATTTCGACGAAACATTCTTTGTCAGCGCCAAAACCGGCGACGGTCTGGAGGAATTGCGATCCTTCCTGGTAGAAGCGATGCCTGAAGGCCCCTGGCACTTTCCTGCCGATCAGGTGTCTGATGCCAGTGAGCGTATACTAGCGGCGGAGATCACCCGCGAGCAGGTGTTTCGGCAGTTGCACGCAGAATTGCCCTACGCGACTGCCATCGCGATGGAACAATATAAGGAGCGCCCTGATGGTTCGCTCGAGATCCATCAGCAAATCCTCGTCGAAAAGGCGAGTCAGAAAGCTATCATTCTTGGCAAGGGTGGCCACCAGATAAAGGAAATCGGTGCAAAAGCCCGGGCTGAACTGTCCGGCATATTGGGCAAGCCCGTCCATCTTTATCTACACGTCAAGGTCAGTGCGAACTGGGACGAGGACCGCAGCCTTTATCAGGATATGGGGCTCGACTGGGTCAAATAGCCTGCTGCAATATGGCGAATTCAGAAATCGTCATGGCAGACGGCCGCTGTGACCCAACCATGCTGTGACAAGCAATGAGATTCAGCGCCATCGATCCGCGAGATTTCAGGACCGGCTTGCGCATATTCCGCGTTCAATCGAGCAAATCTTAGTAATAAATTAGCCTTTTTTGGCGATGGTTTTCAGCGGGGGGATTGCGTTTTGAACTGAGGACGATCTTGCAAAATTGGATATCAGAATTGGCCGCTATGCGCCATATCACCGTGCGCGCTGCTTTAGTGGCTGCCCTCTTCTGCATCAACTCGCTGATTGTCATCGCGGCGTCCAATTATACCGGCGGCTTCGCCGCCCTCTGGTCCGCCAATGCCAGCCTGGTATTCATGTTGATGATCTTTCCACGGAAAGAGCATCCGGTCTACTGCGTCAGTGTTTTCTTCGCGAGCCTTGCGGTCAATCTTTTCTCCGGTTTTCCGATGGAAACGGCTCTGCTCTATTCGTTCTCCAACGTGCTGGAGGCGGTGCTGGTGTTCCTTGCCCTCGTGCGCCTCGGATTTCCGAGGACCGGATTATATAATCCTGCCCAGTTGGTCGAGTTTGGCATAGTTGCGACCACGGTGACCGCTATTTCGGCAACCACCGCGTCTCTGGGCAACCTTGAGGAGTTCGGGAATGCCTGGCTGTCCTGGTTCGCGTCAGACTTGCTGGGACTGCTGATATTCCTGCCCTGCTTCAATATCATTCACGCAACAATTACGGGCACCGAAAATATATATGGCCCGGGCATAGATGGCTCGAGTTTGCCGGCATTATGTTTCTGGTATTTGCCGTTTCGGCGGTGGCGCTCGTTCAGTCAGCGGTTCCTCTGTTATTCCTGACGGCAATCCCGGTTTTCATCGCCGTATTCCGCTTCGGTCCGTTCGGCGGGATGGCCTCCACCCTCATGGCTGCGATCGTGGCAGAATTTTCACACTTTCCGGCTTTGGTCCGATCGCCGGACTGGATGCAAACCAGATCACCAAGATTTTCGTCCTTCAAGCCTATATCGCAAGCCAGCTCATGCTTGCACTGCCGATTGCGTCCCTGCTTGCCGATCGGCAGAGCAAGGTCGAGAAGATCATTGAAAACGAAAAGCTACTGCGCATCCTGGCCGAGAAAGACCATCGGAAAGCGGAAGAGGCCAAGTTGCAGAAAATGCGTCTGCTCGCCCGCGACGAATTGACCGGCCTTTCCTCCCGTCGCCATGTCATGGAGCAATGTGAGCAAGCTCTGCACCGCGCCCAAAAGGGTAACAGGACCTTTTCAATCGCAATTTTCGATGTCGACAATTTCAAGTCGGTGAACGACCAGTTCGGCCACGCTGTCGGAGACGATATTCTCCGGATGATCGGCAAGATCTGTAAGCGCACCAAATCCCGAAATCATCTGATTGGCCGAATTGGCGGTGAGGAGTTCCTGATGCTGATGCCCAACAGCTCGATTGCAGAGGCGGAAGCACATGTCGAAAGACTTCGTCTCGCCATCATGGACGCGAGGTTGCTTGAGCCCGACATCGGGGTCACGGTAAGCGCAGGACTGGCCGACAGCTCCGGGTTCCACGACCTGAAAGAGATGTTATTGCTTGCTGACAAGGCATTATATGCTGCCAAACATGGTGGTCGCAATCGTCTGGAAATCGCTGCCTAGCTTTCGGTTTTCGTGGCCCACGGAATGAGAGCATCACGTTTGCCGACCGGAAATTCACCCGTCCGCCGAACCGCGCAGTCTGCAACGGGTTGTCCAGCTTTCGCGTTCTTCTGGCAGACGCAAAGCGCGGCAAACCATCAAGGCCCCTTCTTATTCGGACTTTGCCTTCGCCGGCGCTTTCTTGGCGGCGGGTTTCTTCTTCGCTGCTGGTTTTTCTTGGCAGCAGGCTTCTTCTTCGCCGGCGCCTTTTTCTTCGGAGCAGCTTTCTTGGCCCGCTTTTTCGCCGGTCCCTTTGCTGCGCGATCATCGATCAGCTGTGCCGCTTCTTCCAGTGTCAGCTGATCTTTGTCGACCGTCTTCGGCAGGGACGCATTGGTTGTGCCATCAGTGACATAAGGACCATAGCGGCCATCCATCAGCTTGATCTCGGACTCGGTGCGCGGATGCTTGCCCATGATCTTGAGCGGCTCCATCTTGCCCCGGCCACGACCACCGCCATTTTTGGCAGCATCCGCCAATTTGGCGACGGCAGCGTTCATGCCGATTTCGAACACTTCCATGGTGCTTTCGAGACGCGCTGATTTGCCATCATGGCTCAGATAAGGACCATAGCGACCGATTTGCGCCATCACGGGTTCGCTGGTTTCCGGGTGCTTGCCAACTTCGCGAGGCAACGAAAGCAGCTTCACAGCCCATTCGAGGCCAAATTCGTCGGCCGGGATATCCTTGGGTATGGAAGAACGCTTGGCCTCCTTTCCCTCCCCTTTTTCGACATAGGGTCCGAAGCGCCCGACCTTCTTGGTGATTTTCTCGTCACTGTCGGGATCGACACCCAGTTCCTGCGGGCCCTCATCCGCATCCGCATTGGCGCCACCGCCCTGCGCGAAACGCCGGGTGAACTTGCATTCCGGATAGTTGGAACAGGCGACAAATGCACCGAAACGACCACCACGCAGCGCCAACTTGCCTTCGTTGCAACGCGGGCAAAGTCGCGGGTCGGTGCCGTCTTCCTTTTCGGGAAACAGATAATCGCTGAGGAACGTGTCCAGTTCCGCGGTAACTTCCGAAGGAAGTTTCTCCATAACTTCAACCGTCTTCGGTTTGAAATCGTGCCAGAAAGCTTCCAGAATGGCCTGCCATTGCGCGCGCCCTCCGCTGACTTCGTCGAGTTCATCCTCGAGACCCGCGGTATAGTCATAGGCTACATAGCGATCGAAGAAACGTTCGAGAAAGCCAGTCAGCAGCCGCCCGCTTTCCTCAGCAAAAAGCGGTTTTTCTCGATCCGGACATAGGCTCGGTCCTTTAGCGTCTTGATGATCGATGCATAGGTCGATGGCCGTCCAATACCCAGTTCTTCCATCTTCTTGACCAGGCTGGCTTCGCTGTAGCGCGGTGGAGGCTGGGTGAAATGCTGGGAAGCATCGACGGATTTCTTCGCTGGGCTGTCGCCTTTGGACATGGCTGGCAGCAAGCCGCCATCATCATCCTTGTCGTCATCGCGACCTTCTTCGTAAAGCGCCAGGAAACCCGGGAATTTTACGACCTGTCCGTTTGCCCTGAGGCCGGTTTTACCGGTGCCATCGAGCATTTCAACGGTGGTGCGTTCGAGCCGGGCCGACGCCATCTGGCTGGCCATCGCACGCTTGAGAATCAAATCGTAAAGCTTCGCATGATCGCCGCTTCCGACGGTCCGCTTGGAGAAGCTGGTCGGACGTATCGCTTCATGCGCTTCCTGCGCATTTTTGCCTTGGATTTGTAAATCCGCGGACTGTCCGGAACATAGCTGGCGTCATAGCGATCGGTGATCGCCTTGCGCGCGGCAGAAATGGCGCTACCGTCCATCTGGACGCCGTCGGTTCGCATATAGGTAATCGCGCCGTCTTCATAAAGTTGCTGGGCAATCCGCATGGTATGACTGGCAGAATAGCCGAGCTTGCGCGCTGCTTCCTGTTGCAGGGTCGAAGTGGTGAACGGCGGCGGCGGATTGCGGGTAAGCGGCTTGGTTTCGATCGATTCGACCGTGAACAAGCCATTTTCAACGGCGGCCTTTGCAAGCATCGCCTGCTCTTCCGTCGCCAGATCCATTTTGCCGAGTTTCTTGCCGTCATGGATCGTCAGCCGGGCTTCAAACGCCTGACCGCCCTGCTCCATCTGCGCGCTGACAGACCAGTATTCCTGCGGTTTGAAGGCCTCTATCTCCCGTTCCCGTTCAACGATTAGTCGAAGCGAGACCGATTGCACGCGGCCCGCAGATTTCGCGCCAGGCAACTTGCGCCACAATACCGGCGACAAGGTAAAGCCCACGAGATAGTCCAGAGCCCGGCGAGCGCGATAGGCGTCGATCAGATCTTCATCCAGCGAGCGGGGATGCGCCATCGCATCCGTCACCGCAGCTTTGGTAATTGCATTGAACGTGACACGGTCGACCTTTTCGGGAAGCGCTTTCTTGTTCCGCAGCACTTCCTGAACGTGCCAGCTGATCGCCTCACCTTCGCGGTCAGGGTCGGTCGCGAGGATCAATCGCGTCGCTTTCTTCGACTCGGCGGTGATCTCTTTCAGTTGCTTCGCCTTGTCGGGATAGTTCTGCCAGGTCATGGCAAATCCCTCGTCCGGATCGACCGAACCATCCTTGGGTGGAAGGTCGCGAATATGGCCGTAGGACGCCAACACCTTGAAATCCGATCCCAGATATTTTTCGATGGTTTTGGCTTTGGCGGGTGACTCGACGATAACTAGCTGCATATGTTCCGATTTTCTCTGTTCTCACGTATACGCGCGAGGCTGTGGCAGGGATTGGGTCTAGGTCAAGGCCCTGATTGAAGAATTTTGTCAATGGCGATTGAAAACCAGCCTGTCCACCAGCGATCAGTTTGTGAGGCTGACCCGGGCACCGGCATGACGCGTCAGTCGACCGGCCAGTTCCAGTTCAAGCAGCGCCAACTGCACCGTTGGCGCGGCCAGTCCTGACTGCCTGACCAGTTCATCAACCGCAACCGGCGTCATCCCGAGCAATTCGAGCACTGGCGTCCGCTCCGAGCCATCCAGATCCGTCACAGCGGCTTCGTACAGGATGGCATCTTCCCGATTGGAGCGCAGTTCATTCCCGTGATTCGCGGCCTCTGCCCGATCATCGAAATGGCGAATCAATTCCAGAATATCGTCCACCGACTGGATCAGGGTCGCGCCCTCGCGGATCAGCATGTTACAGCCTCTCGATCTCGGATCCAGCGGCGAGCCGGGCACGGCCATGACCTGTCGACCGGCTTCTGCCGCCAGCCTTGCCGTGATCAATGACCCGGAGCGTGGGGCCGCTTCGATGACCACAGTCCCTCTCGCCAGACCAGCAATGATCCGGTTGCGATAGGGGAAATGACGGGCGCGAGGTTCGATCCCCGGCGGCTGTTCTGCCAGCAACAGACCGCATTCTGCTATCGTCCGCTGCAGGCCCTCGTTTTCCGGTGGATAGAAGACATCCAGCCCACCCGCGATGACAGCAATCGTGGCCTTGCCCAGCGAGCCTTGATGGGCAGCGGTATCGATACCCTTTGCCAGCCCCGACACGATGGAAATCCCTGCCTCGGCAAGGCTGTTGGCCAAGTCGCGAGCGAACCGACAAGCAGCAGCCGAAGCATTTCTGGCCCCAACCATCGCGACCATGGGCTTTGCAAAGCCCGAGCCGGCCTTGCCACAGCAGGACCGGCGGCGGGTTGCCAAGCTCTGCCAGCAACACCGGGTAAGCTGCATCACCGAGAAACAGACATTCTGCCCCCAGATTGCGAATCGACTGCAGTTCCGCGTCAATTCGTCTGGCGTCAGCTATTTGGGGTGTCCGACCGCCGCCACGAGCGGCCAGATCGGGGATCGCCTCCAGCGCGCGCGCTGCGGTTCCGAAACGCCTGATCAGTTGCTGATAGGTAACTGGGCCGATATTTTCGGATCGGATAAGCCGGAGTCGGTCAAACGCTTCCTGGCTTTCTCCCATTCACTTCAGGCCTTTTTTGACGCTCCGACTTTCGGTTCTTCGCCTGCGATCAAGCGCTCGATATTGGATCGATGCTTCCACAAAACCAGCAAGGCCAAACCAATGAACATGGGCATTATTGCATATTCACCCAGAAAGAAGGCCGACACCGGCACCGATATCGCGGCGATCATTCCGCTAACGGAAGAGTAACGCCAAATCGCCAGCGAACCAAGCCATGTGACCGCAAATATCAACCCCGCCATGGGAATCAGCGCCGTCACGACACCGAGCAGCGTCGCCACGCCTTTGCCGCCGTTAAATTTGAGCCATATCGGATAAAGATGGCCCAGAAAGGCGCCCAGCCCGGCCAGAACCGTCAATCCATCGGAAACCTGTAGCGCGATGAAGACAGCCGCATATCCCTTGCCGATATCCAGCAACAGGGTCAGGGCGGCCAGCCCCTTGTTGCCGGTGCGCAAAACATTGGTGGCACCGATGTTGCCGGATCCGGTCTGACGGAGATCACCGCCACCGGAGAGATGCGTCAACACAAGGCCAAACGGAACCGAGCCCAGCAAATAGCCGAGCAACAACGCCAATATTGGTTCTATCCACATATACTGCACCGAAAATACCCCTATTTCGAACGGCGCTATATTCACAGCAGATGATGAGCAAGTATCTCGCCCAAAAAACGGCCAAGGCCAACCGCCTGTCAGACGAACCGAAGCGGTTGCCGTCGCCATGCTATTCTGGCTATGGGCACAATATGAACGAAGCGCAGCCTGGCAAATGCCCTCCCCTGTTATTTTTGACACCGGCGTCGGAGGGTTGTCCGTTCTGGGCGAAACAGTGAAGCTGCTGCCCAATGCGCCGATCGTCTACGCGGCGGATTATGCCGGCCTGCCCTATGGCATGAAATCCGAAGCTGAACTGGCGGCGCGCGTACCAGCGCTGCTCGGACGTCTGGTCGAACGTTACAAGCCGCAACTGGTAACCATTGCCTGCAACACAGCTTCAACTATCGCGCTCGATCATGTCCGGTCCGCCCTCGATATTCCGGTGGTCGGGACGGTGCCCGCAATCAAGCCGGCGAGCGAAATGACCAGAACCGGCGTCATCGGCCTTCTCGGGACCAGAGCAACCATCCGGCAACCCTATGTCGACCGCCTTGCCACAGATTTTGCCGCAGACAAGCTATTGCTTCGCCACGCGGCTCCCGAACTGGTCTATGCCGCCGAGGCCAAGCTGCGCGGGGAGCAGCCGGATGTCCGGTCGATAGAAGAAGCCATGTCGGGCTTGATCGGTCAGGCGGGAGGCACAGAGCTGGATACGGTGATCCTCGCCTGTACGCATTTCCCCCTGTTGCGCGAGGAACTGGCGAGCGCGGCGGGACGGCCTGTCCAGTTTATCGATGGCGCCCAGGGCATCGCGCGCCGCATTGCCTATCTGACAATAAACACCATATGGCCGGACGAAAGAACGGACGGCATATTTGTGACCACGGGCGAGATGGCCGAAATCGAAGCCTATCGCCCTGCCTTCGCGGAATATGGGATAAGCCGGTTCGAAAAACTGTAAGCCTATGGCGAACAACCCTTATTGCGAGTGGTTCTCGCTGGAAATTGTGAGAAAAGGCCGCTAAAGGCCATTTCAAGAAAACAGCAAACACAGATTTGACGCAGGATTTGGTGCATAGTGGACTACGATAAAATCTTTTCGCAAGCGATTGACCGGCTGCATGCCGAGGGCCGCTACCGGGTATTCATCGATATTCTGCGCAACAAGGGATCCTTCCCCAATGCCCGCTGTTTCGCGCATCACAACGGCCCGCAACCGGTCACCGTCTGGTGCTCCAACGATTATCTCGCAATGGGCCAGCATCCCGATGTGATTGCTGCGATGGAAGAAGCGCTGCACGATGTCGGAGCCGGCTCGGGCGGCACCCGTAATATCGGCGGCAACACCCATTATCATATCCAGCTGGAGCGCGAGCTGGCCGACTGGCATGGCAAATCCTCCGCGCTGCTCTTCACCTCGGGCTATGTGTCAAACGAAGCGACGCTGTCTACGTTGACCAAGGTTCTGCCAGGCTGCATCATCTTTTCCGACGAGTTGAATCACGCGTCGATGATCGCCGGTATCAAGAACAGCGGCTGCGAAAAGCGGGTGTTCCGGCACAATGACCTCGAGCATCTCGAAGAATTGCTGGCCGCCGAAGATCCCGAAGCACCAAAGCTGATTGCCTTTGAAAGCATCTATTCAATGGATGGCGATGTTGCGCCCCTGCATGCGATTTGCGATCTGGCCGACAAATATAACGCGCTCACCTATTGCGACGAAGTTCATGCGGTCGGCATGTACGGCAAGCGCGGCGGCGGAATTTCCGAACGTGACACAGCGGCCGAGCGAATTACGATCATCGAGGGCACATTGGCCAAAGCCGTTGGCGTGATGGGCGGCTATATCGCTGCAGATCAGAAGATCGTCGATGTGATCCGGTCCTATGCTCCCGGTTTCATCTTCACCACCAGCCTGTCGCCTGTGCTTGTAGCGGGCGCGCTGGCTAGTATCCGTCATTTGAAACAGTCGACCGCGGAACGCGATGGTCAACAGGCCGCCGCGCAGACTCTCAAGGACCTGTTTGCCGATGCCGGTCTGCCGGTGATGGATTCCTCGACCCATATCGTTCCGCTGCAAGTGGGCGATCCGGTCAAGGCCAAGAAAATCAGCGACATATTGCTCGCCGAATATGGCGTCTATGTGCAACCGATCAATTATCCGACCGTACCGCGCGGCACGGAACGCCTGCGCTTCACCCCCGGTCCGGCGCATAGCGAAGCGATGATGGTTGATCTGACCAAGGCGCTGGTGGAAATCTGGAGCCGGATGGATCTCGAACGGGCGATCGCCGCCTAGCCTCCGGATCAGCTGTTCCGCATTGCCATGAAATCATCGGAATAATCTCCCGATTGATCTTCGCTGTATTGCCGTGCGCAAAAGACTCGCCAGAACTTTACACAAGCGCGCGCTTTTCTTTTCTGCGACCTTTGGCTCCAGTCCGCAGAATTCCTGCCATTTTCGTTCTGCCGCTGGTTACCGAGTGTAACCTTCCAGATCGGCATCAAATTCAGGGTGGTTTCGCGCGCGGACCGGCACTGGCGCTATCATCTATCCAAATTGTCAAAGAGCCTGAATCGAAATCGCCAGAAGATAGGCCATAAGAACCGGTGTAGGAAAGAAATATCAGGCCCTAGCCATCCGCGATGATGTCCGCGAACCGCTGACGGTCGACATTGCCGCCGGACAGGGTGATGGCGGTCCGGTCGGTCAGCCCGACCTTGCCGGCAAGAATGGCAGCCAGCGCAACCGCACCGCCCGGTTCCACGACCAGGCGCAATTTCTCGAATGCGGCCCGCATCGCGTGATGTACCTCGGCGGCGGAGACTGCGATCCCTGTCGCGCCGCGATTGCTCAGAATGTTGAACGTGATTGGAGCTACGCTGAGCGTCTGCAACGCGTCGCAATCCGTCGCGGGCGGGTTATCTCCGACCGGCACGATTGCTCCACTTTCCAGCGAGCGTTTCATGTCGTCCCAGCCTTCGGGTTCGACGACCATGATTTTGGCATCGGGATTGGCCAAAGCCGTGCCGCTGGCGAGGCCACCACCGCCGCAACAGATGACCAGCTGATCCGGCTGATATCCGGTTTGCGCCAGCATCTGCTCGCGTATCTCGATACCGCAACTGCCCTGCCCTTCGACGATCCACGGGTCATCGAAGCTGGGCACCACGATGGCGCCGGTTTCCTCCGACAGATCAGCCGCCAGTTGCACCCGGTCACCGCTCATCCGATCGTAGGTGATGACCTTGGACCCCATCGCCCTGGTGTTCTCCAGTTTTGCTTTGGGCGCATCCTCGGGCATGATGATCGTTGCCGATATATTCAGTTCCCGGGCAGCCCAAGCCACGCCCTGCGCGTGATTGCCACTGGAGAATCCGATAACTCCGCGCTTCTTCTGATCGTCGTCAAGGTCGGTCAATCGGTGCCAGCCACCGCGGATCTTGAACGCACCGATCGGTTGCAAGCATTCCGCCTTGCACCAGATTGTCGTGCCGTCAATTTCCAGTGGCAACAGCGGCGTAGCGGGCAATATCGCGCCGATTTTCTGTGCGGCTCGCTCCACCCCTGCCAGAGTGGGTTGCCGTTGCGGGTCCATCAGGTCTTGCTCTGTCATAGTCTCTCCCTATATGCGGGTTTCTCATTTCTCCAGCATTTAGAGTGAAAATCATGGGTAAAATTTTGGTGATCGGCGCCGGCGGCGTCAGTTCGGTAGCGGTGCATAAAATGGCGCAGCTGATTGCAGCGGGCAACGGCCCCTTCACCGAGATCATCTTGGCCAGTCGCACCTTGTCGAAATGCGAAGCGATTGCCGAGTCGGTCAAAGAGCGGACCGGCGTGGCGATATCCACGTCGCAGATTGACGCCGACGATGTTCCGGCACTGACCGCGCTGATCGAGCGGGAAAAGCCCGATCTGGTGGTCAATCTGGCGCTGCCCTATCAGGATTTGCCGATCATGGATGCGTGCCTCGCGACCAAGACGGACTATCTCGATACCGCCAATTATGAACCGCGCGACGAAGCCAAGTTCGAATATAAATGGCAGTGGGATTATCAGGACCGGTTCAAGGATACGGGAATCATGGCGCTGCTCGGTTCCGGCTTTGATCCGGGCGTGACCAGCGTGTTCACCTGCTGGCTGAAGAAGCATCATTTCGACCGGATCGACACGCTCGACATTCTCGACTGCAACGGCGGCGACCATGGCCAGCATTTCGCCACCAATTTCAATCCCGAGATCAACATCCGGGAAGTCACCGCGAATTCGCGGCATTGGGAGAATGGCCAGTGGGTCGAGGGACCGGCGCTGACCCAGAAGCAGGAATTTGATTTCGAGGCCGTCGGTCCGAAGATATGTATCTGATGTATCACGAGGAAATCGAGTCGCTGAAGACGCATCTCCCGGAAATCCAGCGGATTCGCTTCTGGATGACCTTTGGCGACGCTTATCTGACCCATCTCGAAGTGCTGCAAAATGTCGGCATGACACGGATTGATCCGGTGATGTACGAAGGCCGCGAGATCATCCCGCTCCAGTTCCTGAAAGCTGTGCTGCCGGAACCGGCCAGCCTCGGCGAGACGACCAAGGGCAATACCAATATCGGCGTGATTGCCACTGGCGTGAAAGACGGCGTCGAGAAGACGCTCTACGTCAAGAATATCTGCAGTCATGAAGCGGCGTTCGAGGAAACCGGCAACCAGGGTGTCAGCTATACCACCGGCGTTCCGGCGATGATCGGCGCGGCGATGATGCTGTCCGGCCAGTGGAAGGGCGATGGCGTTTTCAACATGGAAGAATTCGATCCGGATCCGTTCATGGCGATGCTGAACGAGCATGGCCTGCCATGGACATTGGAAGAATTGGAAGCACCTTTGGCTTTCTAGGATGGAGACCAAGGCAGGCGATCCCGGCGCTTTTGCGCATTTTGATCTGGGCCGCGTGCCCTCGCCCGCCTTTGTCGTGGATGAGGCTGCTGTGCGGCGGAATCTGGCGATATTGGCGGATATCAGGGAACGATCCGGGGCGAAGGTCCTGCTGGCGCTGAAGGCCTTTTCCATGTGGTCTCTGGCGCCGCTGATCGATGAATATCTTGATGGCTATTGCGCTTCAGGTCTTTGGGAGGCGCGGCTTGCGAAGGAACATTTCCGCGGGCCGATCAGCACCTATTCTCCTGCTTATAAAGCTGACGATCTGGCCGAACTAAGCCAGATTTCGGAACATATTACGTTCAACAATCCGTCGCAGATTGAGCGATGGAAAAGTGATTCCAATCAGGATATTGCACTCGATAGTTTAGAAATTGGATTAAGAATCAATCCGCAAATCCCGCTGGGCGAAACCGAAAAATATGATCCGAGCCAGCCCCACAGCCGCCTCGGCTTCCCGATCAGCCAGCTGGCACCAGAGCATTTCCAACTTTTGAGCGGCATCCACTTTCATAACCTGTGCGAACAGGGCTTCGACGCGCTGCAAAGGACGTGGGAGAAGGTTGAGCCGTTTATTGCGCCGCATTTCGGCTCGCTCAAATGGATCAATCTGGGTGGCGGGCACCATATCACGCGCGACGATTATGATCGCGAGGCGCTGGTGGGTTTCCTGAAAGATCTGGAAGCGCGGTCGGGTTGCGACATCTATCTCGAGCCGGGCGAGGCCGTGGCGCTCGATGCCGGGATCCTGGTCGGCGAGATACTGGATGTCTTCGACAATGGCATGCCGGTCGGGATCACCGATATCTCGGCGACCTGCCATATGCCGGACGTGATCGAGGCGCCCTATCGCCCGGCGATGCTGGGAGAGCGAAGCGAAGGCACGGCCGTTCGTCTCGGCGGCCCCAGCTGTCTTGCAGGCGACATCATCGGTGATTATATCCTGCCCGTTGAGCCGCATGTCGGGCAGCGGATCGCCTTTCTCGATCAGGCGCATTATTCGATGGTCAAGACGAACACGTTCAACGGTGTTCCCCTGCCCTCGATCTGGCTGTGGAACAGTGAAAATGACGAGCTGAAATGTGTCAAAAACTTCGACTGGTCGACATTTCGTGACCGTTTGAGCTAGAAAATTGACCTGTTGTGGCAAATTCTGTAAATGCAGGTCTTTACAGATTAATCCAGCGGCCATATAGCCGCGCTTCGCTGCCCCATGGCCGCTTGCGAATCCGCAAGGCAGCTCAATCGATCTTAGCCGATAGGGGGTCCCTTGAGTTGCACTATTACCATGATGCTGAGGAGCTAACGAGGGCTCTCAGCCCCGATATTCCAGTTTTGCTAAACCGGCCACACGCTGCCCGTCGTGCTGCGCGCTATTTCGTCGAGCAGTTTCCCGGCAAGTCGCTCTATGCGGTGAAGGCGAATCCCTCACCGACATTGCTGCAGCTGCTGTGGGAAGAAGGCGTCACCCATTTCGACGTCGCCTCGATCGACGAAGTGCGGATCGTCCGCGCGGCGCTGCCCGAAGCAACGCTCTGCTATATGAATCCGGTCAAGCAATTGGCCTCGGTGCGCGAAGCCTATCACGAGCACGGCGTGCGGATTTTCTCGCTCGACAGCATCGAGGAGCTGGAGAAGATCGAGCTTGGCACCGGCAATGCCGAAGACCTGACGCTTTGCGTCCGGATTCGCGTGGCTTCGGAATTTGCCGAAATCAGCCTTGCTTCGAAATTCGGTATCGATGTCGATGAATCGGCCGAACTGCTGCAGCGTGCGCGGCAGCGGGCCGACTGCCTCGGCATCTGCTTTCACGTCGGCAGCCAGGCGATGACGCCGCTCGCCTATGTCCATGCTCTGGAGCGGGTCCGCACCGCGATTGTCGGCGCGTCGGTCACCGTAGACATCGTCAATGTCGGCGGCGGTTTTCCGTCCATCTATCCCGATCTGGCACCGGTTTCGCTGAACCATTATTTCACCGCCATCGACCGCACGTTCGAGGACCTGCCGATCAGCTATTCCGCCGAACTGTGGTGCGAACCCGGTCGCGCCTGTCGGCCGAATATAGCTCGCTGGTGGTCAAGGTCGAGCGCCGTCGCGGCAACGAACTGTTCATCAATGACGGCGCCTATGGCACCCTGTTCGACGCGGCCCATATCGGCTGGCGTTTTCCGGTACGCCAGGTTGGTACCGACGAAGTTGATGGCGCTACGACGGGCTTCAGCTTCTACGGCCCGACCTGCGATGACATGGATTTCATGGCCGGCCCCTTCGTCCTGCCCGACAGCATCAAGGCCGGTGACTATATCGAGATCGGCATGATCGGCGCCTATGGCTCGGCGATGCGGACCAAGTTCAACGGCTATGGCAGCAGCGAGGAATATGATGTCGCCGACGAGCCGATGGCCAGCCTCTATGTCGGTGAAAATCTCGACCGGTCCGATCGCGACAATGTGGTGTCCTTTCCGAGCGCCTGAACCGCAAACTGGGTTGCAATTGACAATCGGTTACAGTTGACGCAATTTCTTCCGGTTTCGGGAGGACAAGAATCATGGATATTGCGATTTTGGCACCGGCGGCCGTGCTGGTCTTATGGTCTCTGATCATGCTGCTCTGGATGGCGGGGACAAGATTTCCCGCGATGGCGAAATCCGGCGCGGATCTGGCGAGCGCCAAGCCGGGCGGCCGGGGCAGCGATCTGGAAGGGGTGATCCCCGACAAGGTGAACTGGAAGTCCCACAATTACACCCATTTGATGGAACAGCCGACGCTTTTCTATGCCACGGTCGTAATTCTGGCCATGACCGGCGCAGGCCACGGGATGAATCTCTATCTGGCCTGGGCCTATGCGATCATCCGGATCATTCACAGCATCTGGCAGGCGACGGTCAATCTGGTGAAAGTCCGCTTTCTGCTCTTCATATTATCAACCATCTGCCTGCTCATCATGGCGGTCAACGCCCTGTGGGCCACGCTTTTCTAGCATTTAACAATATTCGGGAGGAAAATTTATGGACAACAGCCCCTTGCTGCAACCGATGGTTGCGCTCATTCTATGGACCATGCTGATCTGGCTGTGGATGTATGTCACGCGGATTCCGGCGATGAACAAGGCCAAGATCGACACTGCGAATCTGGTCGGTGGCAAAGGCGGCGATCTCGACGAACTGCTGCCGCCGGAAGTGCAGTGGAAGGCGCATAATTATAACCATCTCCTGACCGAACCGACGCTATTCTATGCGATATGCGTGGTGCTGATCCTCGCCGGACAGGATTATGGACTGAACCTGACCATTGCCTGGATCTATGTCGGTCTGCGCGTTGTGCACAGCCTGATCCAGGTCACCAGCAACCGCGTGATCTTCCGCTTTTCGGCCTTCGCGCTGTCCAGCCTGTGCATTATAGCGCTGGCCATCCACGCGGCGCTTGCCGTCTTTCACTAGATGAGGACGGTCCTGCAGGGGGGCTTGCCCCTTGCGGGCCTGGCTAGCGGCTGAAGCTGGAGACAAGCTCGACATGGGTCGACCAGAGGAACTGGCCCACCGGCCAGACCTGGTCGAGCTTGTAGCCGGCATCGCAAAGCTGTTTCGCATCGCGCGCGAAACTGGCGGGATTGCAGCTGATATAACAGATTTTCGCGACATCGGACTGGGCCAGTTGCAATATCTGTTCGCGTGCACCGGCGCGTGGCGGATCGAGAATCACGGCATTGAAGCGGTTCAGTTCCTCGACGCTTAGCGGCCGCCGGAACAGATCGCGATGCTCGCAGAAAATCTGGCGAGTCGAATGGTTGGCCGCCATTTTCAGCGAACCGATCGCATCCCGCGCGCCTTCGGCGGCGTAGACTTTCTGGTCCGGGCCCAGAGCAAGCGTGAACGTACCCAGACCGGCGAACAGGTCAGCAACCAGACGCGCCTCGCCGACCGCTTCCAGCATGGCGGCAACCAGCGCCTGCTGGCCTTCCCGTGTCGGCTGCAGGAAGCTGCTGTGCGGAAAGCTGACCACGGTGCCGCCCAGCGTGACCGTCACCGGCTCCGGCTCCCACTGGGTTTCCGGACCATAGCCGCCATCGACCGACAGACGCGCGAGACCATTGGCCTGGGCAAAGGCGGACAGGGCTTCCCGCTGTTCCAGACCTTCCGGCTCGTAATTGCCGATCAGCAAATCGATACCCTGATCGACGAGGGTCATCTCGATATTCATGTCATGTTTGCGGCGGGAAGCTTTTTTGAGAAAGGTCCGGAGCGGCGCGAGCAGCGCGAACAGTTCCGGTGCCATGATCTCGCATTGCTTGAGGTCGACGATGCGGTGGCTGCCGGCACCGCTGAACCCGAGCTTGAACTGGTCGCCGAGCTTGGCCGCGCGCAGGCTGGCGCGAATCCGGGTTCTGGGTTGCGAAATCTGCGGCGGGTGGAGCTTTCCGGCCACCAGCCCCTGTCCTTCCAGCGCATAGGCCACGCGCTCGGTGAGAAAGCGGGCGTAGCTCTCGGCATCGAGATGTTGCAGGCTGCAGCCGCCACAGGACTGGAAATGCTGGCAGGGCGGCTCGACATGATGCGGCCCCTTGATCAGGCCCCCTTCGTCGTTCAACCGGTCGAGCGGAGCGGAAAAGGCAATATGGCGGCCATCGGCGGTCACGCCGTCCCCCTTCGCGGCGACGCGAATGATCAGGTCTGGATCGGCGGTCGCGGTCATAAACATTCCTGCAAGCTGGCGGGGATCTGGTCGACAAGCATTTCCGGCGTAAAAGCGGCGCCGGCCAGTTGTCCGGCCCGGCTGTGCAGCCACTGGCCTTCGCAGGCTGCCTTATAAGCACTCAGGCCCGTTGCCAAGCGACTTGCGATGATCCCGGCCAATATGTCACCGGTACCCGCCGTGGACAGCCACGGGCAGTCCTGGGCTGATATCGATGCCTTGCCGTCAGGACCGGCGATCACCGTATCCGAGCCCTTCAGCAAAATGCTGCATCCGGACTGCTGCGCGAGTTGCCGGCTGTCCTCGATTTTATGCTCGGGCGCGCGTCCCGTCAGGGCAGCGAATTCTCCGCCATGGGGAGTCGCGATCGTCTCGGCAGAACGCCCTTTCACAAGATCGGTGAATTGCGGTCCGGCAACGGTCAGCGCGTCGGCATCAATCACCAGCGGTGCATCGGCTGCCAATGCGATTGTCAGAAGCTCCTTCGCCCGGCCATCCCGGCCCAGGCCGGGACCGAGGATGATTGCGGAAATGCGCTTGTCGGAAAGCTTTAGCTGCAGATCCGCCATGTCCTGCACGGTCTCGACCACGATACTGGGATGCGGCGATGAAAAGCCGGAGGGCGCAAAATTTTAACATAGCCCGCCCCCGCTTTCTGGGCCGCCATCGCAGTGAGTTGCGCGGCGCCGGTCATCGCGCCGGCGACCACGGCAACCAGACCGCGGCTATATTTATGATCCCGCGATGTCGGTCCGGATATCCGCGGTTTCGGCAATATTTCCAGATTGCTGTCCGCCGATATGCCGATATCGATGCTGACCAGATCGCCCATTTTCGAGCGCGCCGGTTCGAGATAATGCGAGGGCTTGCAAGCCCCGAGCGCAATGGTCGTATCAAATGCCGGCACATCGTTGAGCAGAGTCCCGTGATCGGATTCGACCCCGCTGGGCAGATCGATCGCGACCCGCCGCTTCGCCCCGGCGTACAGGCGTGTGAAATCGGCGAACCAGTCTTCACCG
This sequence comes from Sphingopyxis sp. BSNA05, assembly GCF_013265645.1. Lineage (NCBI taxonomy): Bacteria > Pseudomonadati > Pseudomonadota > Alphaproteobacteria > Sphingomonadales > Sphingopyxidaceae > Sphingopyxis > Sphingopyxis sp. BSNA05. The sequence goes on from NZ_PYIA01000170.1 coordinate 19,297, forward strand.
ACGGCGCGGGTGAGGCCGGTACCGAAGAGACAGTCGACAAATTGTGCGGCCGGCTGCGCATCGTGCAGACTTACGGCCTTGCCCTGCCACAACGACCTGGCATGCCGCGCCGCTTCGGTCGCAGGTTCAAGCGGGGCGGCAACGCTGACATCGACGCCTTTTTCGAGCAACCACTGGGCGATGACATAACCGTCGCCGCCATTATTGCCCGGGCCGCAGAGCACCACAGTCGGCATGTCGGCGGCAATCCGCCAGATCATCTGAGCGACCCCCTGGCCGGCGCGACGCATCAGTTCCTCGACCGAAATTCCGGAGTCGATCAGCGCCTGTTCCGCCCGCTTCATTTCAGCGGCGGTCAATATATTCCCGTGATTGATCAAGCGCGCCTCTAGTTTCCGGCCTGGACCGGTTCTTCTTGAGCGTTGGCCGTTGCGCCGGCAGCGGGTCTGATCTGTGCCGGCAGCAGATATTTGTCGGGACCGACGCTGACCATGATCTTGCCATCCTCGACGATCGAGACACGAGCCTTGTCAAAACCGTCGGCGGCTTCCAGGCCGTGGCCGTCGGTCAGGACGTTGAACCGGCGAAAGCCGCCATCGGGATGGCGGATGATCATCGTCACCCTGCCCTCGCCGCTCAGTCTTTCGGTGAAGCAGTCCCGGGAAAAATCGCTTTCGCCATTGATCGCGCATTCGATCTTTCCGTCGTCAACCGCCCGTTCTGCCGCCCGTTTTTCCGCTTGGGCGAGCACTTCATTGTCCGGCCTGTTCTCGCAGGCTGTCAGCAAGAGGGTTACAGCGACAATATTAGATATCCGCATAGACATGTTTTTCAGCCTTGGCTCCCGGATGGGTCACCGCACCCTGATAGGCCGGCCCCACATTCTGCGCATAGCGCCACAATGCTCCTGAACCATAATCGGTTTCGCGTCGTGTAAATTTTT
>NZ_PYIA01000171.1:0-16398 GCF_013265645.1 Sphingopyxis sp. BSNA05
TTTTCATTCTCGAATTTCTGCCCCATGGCATCATCGGCCTGTTGCTGGTCGCGATCATGTCGGCGGCGATGTCAACGCTCAGCTCGGCGGTGAATTCCCTGTCGGCGGTGACGATCGCGGATTTGAAGGGCTTTGGGCTGCAGCTTGGCAATGCCCGTCAGGAAATCAGGCTGGCGCGCCTGCTGGCGCTGTTCTGGGGCGGGCTGATCCTCTATTTTCGATCTATTCGGGCGATATTTCTGCCACGGTCATCGAAGCGATCAACAAGGTGGGATCGGCGCTCTACGGCCCGGTTCTCGGCGTGTTCCTGATCGCCATCCTGTGGCGGCGCAGAACCGTCCTGAGCAGCAATATCGGCTTTCTGGCCGGGGTCGCCCTCAACCTCTATTTCTGGCAGTTCCAGCCCGGCCTTTTCTGGATGTGGTGGAACCTCATCGGACTGCTGGTAACTCTCTCGGTGGCAATCCTGCTGTCGCTGGCCTCGGGGAAAATGCCGCTTGCCGGCGGTCCAGCCGATTGGTCCAGGGAACGTGTCTCGCCAAGACACGTCTTCCTTGCGACGACAGGTCTGACCCTGTTCGTTTGCCTCATCTTCCTGGTTTCGCTGTCGATCGAGAGATTCTAGGCGCATCGACCGGTCGGCAGCGAAACCGTCAGCCGGCCAGGTCTGCCTTGATGAAGTCCGCCGCCCGCTCGCCGATCATGATGCTCGGCGCGTTGGTGTTGCCGCTGATGATTTCCGGCATGATCGAGGCATCGGCAATATAGAGGCCTTCCAGTCCGCGGAATTTCAGGCGCGCATCGACCACGGCATCCTCGTCGCCACCCATGCGGCAGGTGCCGACCGGGTGATAGACGGTGTCGGCGCGGTCGCGGATCAGCGCGTCCAGCTCGGCATCGTCAGTCATGTTGATCGGGTGGCGGTCGGTGGGGGAATATTGCGTCAGCGGCGGGCTTTCCAATATCCGCTTCATATGCCGCACGCCCTTGCGCAGGGTCGCGATGTCCCGGTCATCGTCGAGGAAATTCGGATCGATGGCCGGCGGGGCTGCCGGGTTCGTATCATTCAGCCGGACCGTGCCCTTGCTGTGCGGGCGCAGGACGCAGGCATGGCAGCTGAAACCGTGGCCCTTGACCGATTCGCGGCCATGGTCCTCAAGCATCGCCGGGACGAAATGATACTGGATATCCGGGGCAGGAACGTCGGGGCCGCTGCTCCAGAAGCCGCCCGCTTCGGCATAGGGTGTGGTCATGATACCAGTCCGCTTGAAACGGTGCTGCAGGATCGCCTTGGCCATGCGCACCGTGCCGGCAAGCGAGTCCCCGATCAGCTCCTTGGACTCGGTCTTGTAACCGGAAACAAAGTCGATATGGTCCTTCAGATTTTCGCCGACTTCTCCCTTGTCCAGCACGACATCGACGCCCTTGTCTTTCAGATGCGCCGCCGGACCGATGCCGGAGAGCTGCAGGATATGCGGCGATCCGAAGGCGCCGGCAGACAATATCACGGCAGCGCGCGCGTTCATTGTCTCGCTCTTGGAGCCGCGCCGGACTTGCACGCCAGTCACGCGCCCGTCCTTGACCACCAGCTTCTCGACCAGCGCGTTGGTCCGGATCGTCAGGTTCGGGCGGGAACGGGCAGGCTCGACATAGGCGCGGGCCGCGGACCAGCGTTCGCCGGCCTTCTGCGTAACCTGATAGATGCCCATGCCCTCCTGCTTCTCGCCATTGAAATCGTCGAGAATAGGCAGTTGCAGATTGCGCGCCGCTTCGACAAAGGCGAGGCTTCCCGGATTGGGCCATTTCTGGTCGGAGACGGACAGCGGCCCATCGCCGCCATGATATTCGTCACCACCGCGTTCATTGCCTTCGGATTTCTTGAAATAGGGCAGGACATCATCATAGGACCAGCCGTCACAGCCCATCGCGGCCCAATTGTCATAATCCCATTTATTGCCACGGATATAGACCATCGCGTTGATCGCGCTGGAACCGCCAAGACCGCGCCCGCGCGGCTGATAGCCGGTGCGGCCGTTGAGCCCCTTTTGCGGGACCGTATCGAACTTCCAGTTGGCGTTTTTCAGCAGGAAAGGCATCATTCCCGGCGTCTTGACGAGGAAATTATTATTGCGTCCGCCCGCTTCGAGCAGGCACACCGTGTGCTTGCCGTCTTCGCTCAGCCGTCCTGCGACTGCGCTGCCGGCGGAACCGCCGCCGATGACGATGAAGTCAAATTCTGCCATGTATTTCTCTCCTGCTCTGCCCAGCGTGCCTTTATGGTCTCGCTGCTTTCCCGGGAGCCGTCATGGCTCCACCCGGGCGGTTTGATTAAATAGTTGATCTTGTAAGGCCACGGGGCGCTCCACAAGTCCTTCGCGATGCCGATCCATTCATGGAAGGCGGCCCAGAACAGGTTGAAGCTGTCGAGGTTCTTGATGATGCCATAGCGGATATTCTCGGCGTCGGTTTCCGGTTCATAGGTCCCGAACATCTTGTCCCAGATGATGAAGACGCCGGCATAGTTGCGGTCGAGATAGCGCGGATTGGTGGCATGGTGCACGCGGTGGTGGGAAGGGGTGTTCATCACCGCCTCAAACCAGCGTGGCATCCGGTCGATCGCCTCGGTGTGGATCCAATATTGATAGATCAGGTTCAGTCCCGACAGGAAGAATATCAGCGCCGGCGGAAAGCCAGGTAAAAGAGCGGCATGGAGAAGAGAAAACTGAGGGCAAAAAGCCGGTCCAGGTCTGCCGCAAGGCCGTGGTCAGATTATAATGCTGGCTGCTGTGGTGGATCACATGCGCTGCCCAGAACCAGCGGACGCGGTGCGCGGTGCGGTGGAACCAGTAATAGGTGAAATCGTCGAGAACAAAGGCCAGTGGCACGATCCACAGCGCATTGGGCCAGCCTATCTGGATATCGAAAATACGGTGCTCGTAAACCCACAGGCTCAGCGCCAGAACAAAGCCGCCGGTCAGGATCCCGGCAACGAGACTGCCGGTCCCCAGCGCCAGCGACGTGAAGGCATCTTTGGTTTCATAGCGAACCCGGGCGTTTTTCCGGCTCCACCACCATTCCAGTGCAACGGTGATGACGAAAAAGGGAATCGCCCAGGTCGTCGGTGATGGCAGGTTCTCCATAACCGACTATTTACACCAATGTTAGTGACTGTCTAGCCTCTAGCGTCAGCTTCCGGCGGCCAGCGCATCAATCATCGCGCGGACCGGCGTAATATCATAACCGGCATTGCCAGCCAGCCGTGCGATCTCGTCGGGTTCCATGCCCTGTTTTGCCTGCGCCAGCGCCCATAACAGAGTCGAGCGGGTGCCCGAGCGGCAATAGGCGAGGGCTTTGTCCCCTTCGGCAAGCGCGGCAATCATCGCATCGACTTGCGGGCCGGAAAAGCCACTGTGCGTGATCGGAATCGCGATATATTTCAGGCCGGCGTCCCGCGCGGCCGCTTCGATGTCGGCGCTTTGCGGGGCACCCGGATCCTCGCCGTCGGGGCGGTTGTTGATGATCAGGCTGACGCCCTCGGTCTTCGCAGCGGCGACATCGTCCAGCGAGATTTGCGGCGATACGCTGAGATTGTCATTGATCTTGCGGAACATATTCTGGGTCTCCTCTGTCGGAACATTGCTGTCGTTGGCGGTCGCCGTTGCCGCGCTACAGCCCGCCACGACAATAGGTAATATAACGGAGACCAGGTTGAAATATCGTTTCATGCCGCTTCGGTCATTTCACGGATCACGGCCAGAAAGGCTTCACCATGTTTCTCCAGTTTGGCTGCGCCGATGCCCGGCAGCTCGCCGAGCGCCGACAGGCTGCCCGGTTTCAGGCCGGTCATATCACGCAGCACGCTGTCATGGAAGATGACATAAGGCGGGACGCCGAGTTCCTTGGCCAGTTCCATGCGCTTTGCCCGCAGTGCTTCGAACAGGGGATCGCCAAAGGGGTTTGGCGAGGCCGTGCCCCCGCGCCGTTTGCGTGAGGCACGCTTGGGCGGTTCGACAATGGCAACTTCCTGTTCACCCTTGAGTATCTTGCGCGCCTCGGGGCCGAACATCAGGCCGCCATGTTCGGTGTTGCGCAAAGCATCGCGGAGTAGCAGCGAGCGGGACACCGGCTTGATCAGTGCAGCTTCCTCTTCTCCGACAATATCGAAAACCGAAAGTTGGTCGTGGCCGCGCGAGAGGATTTTCTCATCCTGCCTGCCGGTGAGCACCGCTTCGAGATGGGTGACCCCGAAACTCTGGCCGGTGCGATAGACGGCGGACAGGAATTTGCGGGCCAGTTCGGTGACATTGCGGGTCTTCGGAGCGTTCAGGCAATTGTCGCAATTGCCGCATCGCTCGGGAGGATTTTCGCCGAAATGGCGGAGCAGCACGGCGCGCCGGCAACCCGGCGTTTCGACCAGACCGCCGAGCGCCGCCAGCCTCGTCCGTTCGCTCTCCAGCCGGGTTTCGTCGATCTCGCCCAGCCGCTGCCGCGCTCTAGCAAAATCTTCCGCGCCCCAGAACATATGCGCCTCGGCCGGATCGCCATCGCGTCCGGCGCGGCCGGTTTCCTGATAATAAGCCTCGATCGACTTGGGCAGGCCGGCATGGGCCACAAAGCGGACATCCGGCTTGTCGATGCCCATGCCAAAGGCAATGGTGGCGACCATCACCATATCTTCCGAAGCGACAAAATCATGCTGGTTCTGCTGTCGGACTTCCGGCGGCAGGCCGGCGTGATAGGCGCGGGCGCTGCGTCCGGTGGCGGCGATCTGGCTGGCCATTTTCTCGGTCGCGGCGCGAGTCTGCGCATAGATTATGCCCGGTCCCGGGATGCGGTCGACCAGATCGCCGACCTGCCGTGCCAGGCCACTGCGCGGACTCATGCTGTAGCGGATATTGGGCCGGTCGAAACCGGCGAGGATCAGCCCGTCCTGTTCGATGCCCAGCTGCACCAATATATCGTCGCGGGTATGCGCATCGGCGGTAGCGGTCAGCGCCAGCTTGGCACTGACCCGAAATGGTCGAGCAGCGGGCGCAGCAGGCGATAGTCGGGGCGGAAATCATGACCCCATTCGGACACGCAATGCGCTTCGTCGATGGCGAAGAGCGAAATATCGGTCTGCTCCAGCAATTCCCGGAAATGGGGCTGGGAAGCACGTTCCGGCGCGGCGTAGAGCAGGTCCAGCTCGCCAGCCTTAGCCGGGCAATCGTCTCCGCGCGATTGTCGTCGGCGGAGGTGAGGGTGGCCGCCCGGATCCCGACCGCCTCGGCACTGCGCAACTGGTCGTGCATTAGCGCGATCAGCGGGGAGATCACAATGGTGGTGCCCTTGTTGGCAATGGCGGGAAGCTGGTAGCAGAGAGACTTGCCCGACCCGGTCGGCATCACGGCAAGCGTGTTTCGCTTCGCCATCACCCGGTCCATCACTGGTTCCTGCATGCCGCGAAAGCTGCTGTAGCCGAATGTCGATTTGAGCAGGGGAAGGAGCGCTTCGGTCATGGATCATTCCCTAGCCAGAGACGCCACCATGCGAAACCGCAAAATCGCAAATGACCGAAAATGGTATTTTGGCTGGCGGTCAGGCGGGTTCCCGCTGGTCCTCCGCCTGCCGCTTCCACATGTCCGCGTAGAGCCCGCGCTTGACCAGCAACTGCCGGTGGCTACCGCGTTCGGCGATCCGCCCTTCGTTGAGCACGATGATCTCGTCGGCATGGGTGATGGTCGATAGCCGGTGGGCGATGATCAAGGTGGTTCGCCGTTCCGATATCTTGGCAAGCGTCGCCTGGATTTCGTCCTCGGTGCGGCTGTCGAGCGCCGACGTGGCTTCGTCGAGGATCAGGATCGGCGGGTTTTCAGCAATGTGCGGGCAATGGCAACGCGCTGTTTCTCGCCGCCGGACAGCTTCAGCCCGCGCTCGCCGACCTGCGTGTCATAGCCGTCCGGCAATTTGGCGATAAAGCCGTCCAGAGCGGCGCCGCGTGCGGCGTCCTCGATCTCGATCTGGGTTGCCCCTTCGCGGCCATAGCCGATATTATAGCCGATGCTGTCGTTGAACAATACGCTGTCCTGCGGAACAATGCCGATTGCGCCGCGCAGACTGTGCTGGGTGACTTCGGCTATATCCTGGCCATCGATCAATATCCGTCCGGCCTGCGGATCATAGAAACGGAACAGCAATCGCGCGATTGTCGATTTGCCGGCACCGGATGGCCCGACAATGGCGAGCGTTCCGTCCGCCGGCACCTCGAAATCGAGGCCGTGCAAGATCTGGCGATCGTCATCATAGTTGAACACGACATTTTCAAAGCGCACCGTGCCCTCGGAAATCTGCAGCGCCTTTGCGTCCGGCTTGTCGACGACTTCCTGCTTGGTATCGATTAGCTTGAACATCGCGTCCATGTCGACCAGGCCCTGACGGATGGTGCGATAGACCATGCCGAGCAGGTCGAGCGGCCGGAACAGCTGCATCAGCAGCGCGTTGACCAGCACCAGATCACCGACCGTCAGATCGCCCTGTTGCCAGCCGTAGACGCTGAAGGCCATCGCGCCGATCATCGTCAGATTGGTGATGATCGACTGGCCGATATTGAGCAGGCCAAGCGAATTTTCCGATTTGACCGCAGCGGCGGCCCAGTCTTTCATCGCCCTGTCATAGCGTTCGGCCTCGCGCTGTTCGGCGGTGAAATATTTGACCGTCTCGTAGTTCAGCAAGGCATCGACCGAGCGGCCGATCACTCTTGTGTCCATGTCGTTCATCTTCGCCCGCAGCGCGTTGCGCCAGTCGGTCACCTTGCGGGTGAAGGTGATGTATATGACGACCATCGCCATCGTCGCGGCGACCAGCCCGAAGCCGAATTTGAGCTGGAAAATGATCAGCACTGCGGTCAGCTCGACGACCGTCGGGGCGATGTTGAACAGCAGGAAATAGAGCATGATATCGATACTCTTGGTCCCGCGTTCGATGATCTTGGTGACTTCGCCGGTGCGGCGACCGAGATGGAAGCGCAACGACAGGCTGTGGAGGTGCGTGAAGACATTGGTGGCAAGGCGCCGCGCGGCCTGCTGGCCAACCTTTTCGAACACGATATTGCGCAGATTGTCGAACATCACCTGACCGAAGCGGGCTAGGCCATAAGCCGCGACGAGGGCGAGCAAGACCGTCAATTCGGTGCCGAGATCCTCGTCCGACATGCCGTCGATGACCGCCTTGTACAGAAACGGCATCGTCAGAACGGCGGCCTTGGCGCATAGCACCAGCAGGCCGGCAATGATGATGCGCAACCGCAGCCCCGGCTCGCCCTTGGGCCAGAGATAGGGCAGGAACCGCTTGAGCGTAGGGATCATCGGCGGGTCGATCTGACCCTCGGTGGCATAATCGGGTGGCATGGGCCGGATGTAGGACCGACGGCGCCGAAAGTCTATCCGGCTATAAATTCACCAGCGCGGTGCGTCAGAAGCTGCCGCTGACCGTTAACCGGTAGATCAGGCCGAATTCGCGGCTGCGATCTTCGACAAAGGCGACCGGTCCGTTGCGCCGGCCTCTCATAAATCCGCGGTCCAGATCCCCCGGCTGACCCAGAAGATCACCAAAGGCGGTGCGGGTGAAATTCTCGGACCGACCGAACAGATTGCCGAGATTGGCCTGCACGGTCAGTCCGAACACATTCTTATGCTCGACAAATATCCAGCTATAGGGCGCGCCCGTGCGAAAGCGGGTGATCTGGTCCAGCCGCAGAAAATCCGAATAGCGGAAATCCTCGACACCGGCGCCCCATGCCCAGTTGCTGCCGGGAATATCGTGACGCAAAGTGGCTTCATAGGTGAATATCTTGTCATCGCTGATCCGCCGGTGGATGCCTGTCAGGGGATCGCGCAGCGAACTTTTGCGAAGCTCGCCTTCGACATCGAGCTTGGCGCCGTTCCAGCCGATGGGATCGAACAATATGCTGGTCACCATTTCCACGCCATAGCTTGTCGCGCTGTCGAGATTGCCGCGCGCCTCGGTGGTCGCCGTGATCGGGATGGAATCGACAATGTCGCTGAATTTCTCCCCGTAAATATTGACGGTCAGTGATCCCCATGGGCCCAGTTTCTGCGTCGCCTCCAGCTCCGCGCGCCAGCTTTGCGGCGGGACCAGTTCGGGATTTCCGGCATTGCCGTTATTCTGCGAAACATCGACCGACTGGACGAAATCGAAGAAATTAAGCTGGCCGACCGACCGGTCAATTTTCAGACTGATGTCGAGAGCCGGCTGCGGTCGCCATGCCAGCGATACGGAACCTTCGGGCGAATGAACGACCGGCTCTGGCCCGCCGCGCCGCTCTGGCTGATCTTGCTATATTCGCCACCCAATGTCGCCTGCAGGGTGAGCGTCTCCGTCAGCGGACGCCCATAGGAGCCGATGATCTCACCGCGATATTCGGTGACCTTGCTATTGGCGTTGGTCAGCGCGACCGGCTGGAATATGCCCTGATCGTCGAGCGCCGCCAGCATGCCTTCATTGTCGAGAAAATTATAGGCGCCTTCGACGCTGACGCCCCAGTCGGTTCCGCCGGTCGTTTTCCACCCATATTCGGCGCGCAGGATCGACTCGCCCTCGTCGGTCACCGTGTCAAAGCGGCTGCCGTTGGCGGGCGTGACGCCGTCGGTAAATGTCTGTCCGAAAAATCGATGACCGGACTATGTTCGAAACGCTGCAAGCCGATGAGCTTGAGACGGCCAGTGCCGAGACCGAATTCATAGTCCGCGCTGAATTCGGCATTCCATTCATTCTCGCGGCTGGAATAATGTTCGAAAATATCGGGCTGGCTGGCCTGGGTGCGATCGGTGTCCACCGTTTCCCGGCGGCGGAACAGTTGATAGGCGGCATTGGCATTGAATGTCGAACCGCTGTCGCTGGTGCGGCTATAGGCTCCGCTCAGCTTCGGCGCGTCCTGGCGATAGCGGGCGACCTCGTCGCGCTCGAACAATAGATTGCCGAAGCGGTCGGTGACCTGTTCCGGTCCTTCGACGCCGTTGCGCGCCGCATCATTTTCGACCGACAGGGTAAAATCGCCCTTGCCCAGCTTGCCGCTGACAGAGGCGTCGCCGGAAAGCCAGTCGTTGCCCGCGCGGCGCCATACCGGTTCCCATTTGAAACTGCCGCGCAGCTCGCTGGTCTCGCTTGTGTTGGTCACAAGATTGAGCACCTGGCCGGACAGACCGGAAATGCTCAGCGTGGCACCATCGACGATTTCTATGCGCACGACATTGGCCGCGGAAATCCGGCTGAGAAAGGTGAAGGCGTCGCTATTCTTGCCCGATATGCGAGCGCCATTGATCAGCACATTTTCATCGGCCTGGCCCAGACCGCGTTCATCGTCGTCGCCCGTGTCGATAATGAAGCCGGGTACCTGGCGGACCATGTCCAGCGCGGTGCGGGGATTGAAGCGGACAAATTGTTCGGACTCGTAGACTTGCCGTCCGTCCTCGATGCGGGGCTGCAGCGACGAGAGACTGTCGCTTTGCGCCTGAGCCGCAACGGGGAAGAGCGCGGAACCGATCATTGCCGCCATGACAATGCGTTTCAAAGCGCGGTTTCGATTATGCAAAATATTCCTCCCCAGGCATCCGTTGTGGATGGGGTGCTGCTATGTCCGATTGGTTGCACCCGATACCGGCTTTCGATAAACTACATTCGTAGTCGGACAAACAGCTTCCTTTGTGCCGGGCGGTAAATCCTTCGAATCTTATGGTTTATGAAAGAAAAGCACCCAGGCCGCCGCGCAATTGGCGAGCGTGTAGACAAAATAGAAAATCACCGCGCTGAGCATCCCCATATTGGCAAAGATCATCGCCGCGGCGAGCATGAAAAATTCCAGAAAATAGCTGCCGTGGGGGCCGAGAATCTTCCGGAAACTGCCACGTGCTTCGGCCATCAGCGGATGATTGCTCTCCAGCATGGCCTTGTGCATCGCGAAATTGCCGATGCCGCAGAGGAAGATGATGAAAATATACATGGCTGCAATATAGGCCCGTTTGCTGCCATTGTCATTTGCTCAGATAAATAAGCCTCCGGTCGGGCAGACTCAGGTTCTGCCTGTGCACGGCCTTGCGGCGGCTTCAGTCCGGGCTGGCGATCAAGGCGCCGTGATCGTGAAGCCCGGCACCGCTTCGGTCTCGACATGTCCTTTGTGGTACATGTCCATATAGACATTGACCTTTCCCGGTGCGGCTTCGCCACAATCCACATTATAGACATCCATCATATTGCCATAAGGACTGGCCCCGACGCTTCCGCCCCGCGCATAAGCCGGAGCCGAGCCGTCGGAACATTGCAGCCGGTTCAGATAGGCGCGCTGCCCCTGCGGCATGGCTGCCCGCACCGGATTTTCCGCGCTCCCGAAGGGATGTTCGGATGCCCGCTCGATCGCTTGTTCGAGCTTTTTCCCCGAGACCATCGATTCACCTGCCATCATCGCAGCAATCGGATCGCGCGCAATCGCCGACGTGGCGACGGATCCCGCGGTGCCAAGCATCAGAATTGTCAGAACCACAGATTTGTTCATAACATCACACTCCTTCCAATAGCTTCTCTTTCTTTATCTTCTCCTGCCAGACCAGCGGTGCGAGATGGTGCACGCTCTGCCCTTCGGCATCGACCGCGACGGTGACCGGCATGTCCTGCACTTCGAACTCGTAGATCGCTTCCATGCCGAGCTCTTCAAAGCCGACCACTTTCGATCCCTTGATCGCGCGCGACACCAGATAGGCGCTGCCGCCGACCGCCATCAGATAGGCGCTCTTGTGCTTCTTGATCGAACCGACCGTGTCCAGCCCGCGTTCGGCCTTGCCGACCATCGCCAGCAGGCCCTGTTCCAGCATCATGTCGGTGAACTTGTCCATCCGCGTCGCGGTGGTTGGGCCAGCGGGACCAACCACTTCCTCGCCGACCGGATCGACGGGGCCGACATAATAGATGACGCGGCCCTTAAACTCGACCGGCAATTCTTCGCCGGCTTCCAGCATATCCTTGATCTTCTTGTGCGCGGCATCGCGGCCGGTCAGCATCTTGCCATTGAGCAGCAGCCGGTCGCCATGTTTCCATGTTGCGACTTCGGCGGCATCAAGCCGGTCGAGCTGCACGCGCTTCGCTTCCGAAGACGGCGTCCAGTTGACGTCCGGCCATTCGTCGAGCTTCGGCGCTTCGAGATAAGCGGGCCCGCTGCCGTCGAGCGTGAAATGCGCGTGGCGGGTGGCGGCGCAATTGGGGATCATCGCGACCGGTTTGCCAGCGGCGTGGCACGGCCAGTCGTTGATCTTGACGTCGAGGATGGTCGAGAGCCCGCCCAGCCCCTGCGCGCCGATGCCGAGCGCGTTGACCTTGTCGAAAATCTCGATGCGCATTTCCTCGATATCGTTGCGCGGACCGCGCTCCTTGAGCTGGCCCATGTCGATCGGATCCATCAGGCTCTGCTTGGCGAGCAATACGGCGCGTTCCGCGGTGCCGCCAATGCCGATGCCGAGCATGCCGGGCGGCACCAGCCGGCGCCCATTTGCGGGATCATTTCCAGCACCCAGTCGACGATATTGTCGCTCGGGTTCATCATCTTGAATTTGGATTTATTTTCCGACCCGCCGCCTTTGGCCGCGACATCGACGGACACCTTGTCGCCGGGCACCATTTCAACATGCAGCACCGACGGCGTGTTGTCCTTGGTGTTGCGCCGGGTGAAGGCAGGATCGGCCAGAATCGAGGCGCGCAGCTTGTTCTCCGGATGGAGATAGGCGCGGCGGACACCCTCATCGACAATTTCCTGCATGGATTTGGATGTATCGTCGAGGCGGCAATCCATGCCCCATTTGACGAAGACATTCACAATGCCGGTATCCTGACAGATTGGACGATGTCCTTCGGCGCACATTTTTGAGTTGGTCAGGATCTGTGCAATCGCATCCTTGGCAGCTGGCGATTTCTCCGCCTCATAGGCTTTGCCGAGCGCCCGGATATAATCCATCGGATGATAATAAGAGATGAATTGCAACGCGTCGGCGACGCTTTCGATCAGGTCGGCGGTTTTGATGGTCGTGGTCATGAATGCTCCAGAATATCGGCGATATGCGGTTGGATTGCCTTTAGGCCGATATGACCGGACCGGGCAAGTTTTGTCGCGCTTCGCTCCCCCATGAATGTCTGACCTCGATACCATCGCTGGTCGGTGCAAAGCGGCTATCAATATCGTGCAGGATATAATTCGGCTTTCGCTGCATGCTGCGATTGCGAACGGGCCGGCGAAACGATACGGACGATAGAACGGGAAACGCCACAGGCACATAAGGGACCCCAAAGCTATGCGCGCGCGTGATTTCCTGCTTCTTGTACTGGTCTGCCTGATCTGGGCGTCGAACAATGTCTTGAGCAAGATCATCGTCGACGACTGGGCGGTTCCGCCCGTTTTCTACGCCGCGCTGCGCTTTGCTGTGGTCGCGCTGGTGATGCTGCCATGGCTGTTGCCCATGCCCCGCCCGGCCTGGCGGATCCTCTTGATCGGGCTTTTGATGGGCGGCGGGAATTTCGCGCTGCTGTTCATCGGTCTGCAGACGACCTCGCCCTCTTCGGCGGCGATCATATTGCAGCTCGGGGTTCCCTTTACGATAATGCTCTCGATGCTCATGCTTGGCGAGCGGGTGCATTGGCGGCGCGGAGTCGGTATTGCCCTGACTCTGCTCGGGGTGTTGCTGGTGATCTGGCGTCCCGAAGGGTTGACCCTGACCGCAGGCCTCTGGTTCGTCGCTGCCGCTGCCTTCGCGGGGTCGGCTGGAGCCGTGCTGATGAAGCGCGTGGACAATGTCACGCCCTTCCGCTTTCAGGCCTGGGTTGGCCTGGTATCTGTGATCTCGCTGACACTATGTTCAGCCTTGTTCGAACAAGGGCAATGGGCCGCCGCTCGGACTGCCGGATGGCCGCTTGCCGCCGCCGTGCTGTTCACCGCGTTGATTGTATCGGTTGGCGCGCATTCGGCCTATTATTCCCTGATCGGTCGATATGAAGCCAATCTTCTTGCCCCGCTAACCCTGATAACGCCGCTGGCGACCATCGGATTGGGCGTCTGGATCACCAATGATGCTTTCGATCTGCGGATGGCGCTGGGAGCGGCGCTGGCGATCGGTGGCGTGCTGATCGTGGCCCTCAGGCCCAGGCCGGCCACCGCGCTGCTGGTGGATCGCGAGCAGCGGTAGAGGTCGTGAAAGATCTTGGTGAATTTTCGGTAAGGGGATGATGATTTTTGACTATCGATCAGCTTCGCTGCCGCTCATCATATCGCTGCTGATCGATACTGGGATGTAAGGGTGTTTTCGGATCGAACGCCTTGGAGCAGGATTCTCGTTCGGAAAGCTTCTTGGCCGTCATGCCTGTGCGCAGTTTCGATTATCCGGGACATCAATTTTACCGGACCAATTACCGGCAAAATCAAATTCTGTATCGGCGGTTCTCCGCCATAATGGTGCGCGATTGCGAGTCCGGGGCGGGCCGCAAGCCTGCCGGAAGGCGTTCGGTCCAGACCCACGGTGTCGGGCCGATATGAATATTGCTTCGATGGGATATCTGTTTGTTCCGGGTTTTGAATCCGAAGGAACTTTATCCCGATATTATTGACTCAGGAAATTCGCTGATGGGATGGCTGATCATGCTTCAGCGATCTGACCGACTAACTTGGGTTGAAACGGGTGCCGGATTCAAAAGGAGAGGGCAATGACTTTGCATCTGATTCTTTCGCCAAATCCAGTTCAATCAATATGGGCTTTTCATATCTGGTCTTGTTGCTGGCAGATTTTGTTTCTTTTTTCTGTTCATGAATCATATTTCTGGTCCAAATCTGATTGTGCATAACTAGATATTTACGCATCTAGACTCTTGAAGAATCGTTCTACTATAGTCTCTAATATATCATTTAGTAAACAAAATCAAATACTGTTCCCTGACGTAATGTAATTGAATGTATTCAAATATATATTAGTGTATATAAGTGTATAGTAATGTAAATCAGATCATGGGAGGCGACCGGTTTGTTTGTTCTTGCTGATGAGGAAATTTTGCCGGAGGCTCGCGGTCGATTTGACTCGGCCCAGATCATCATTGTCGCCAATATGGTTAATGACGAGGCGCGAAAATTGTCTTCCGGTAAAATGCGATCCGCTCATTTGATCCACCACATATGGTGTCACATTTCCGTCATTCCCACCTGTGGATGATCTGTGGAAAGATTTTTTGTAAATATTGGCATCGGCTCTTGCACAATGCCGGAGGCCTAGAAGGTCCACGCGTCGCGGCATGTTGTCCGGAATCGTCGGGCGACGAAGCGATTCATTTATACGACGAACAGAGTCGTTAAAATGTAATTTACCCCCTTGCATAAAATTCTGATTCAGCCACTATAGGTTGTGGTTCGGCCTAGGGGGCACACCAACTGATAGTGGTTAGTCGTATTTAACGCCGACTCGGTGGACACCTCCCTTTGTGCCAAATGTACAGTGAGAAATACCGGATTTGGGTAAGAAAAAATGCCCGCCGGGGCGTGAATAATGTTAGAGTGAATGCTTCGGCATGAGTCGAACAAGACAGGAACAAACGCCCGGACACAATCCCGGTGGTCGATCGGTCGATACGCCGTTGTGATCGTTGATTTAGTAGAGTGACTTGAGGGGGCTTTGATGGATTTTAGAGACAACCGCGACAACGAGAATGTGTCGGGAACAGATGTGAGTGAGAGTGAAATGGGCGCGGAAGTATTGGACAAGCCAGAAAGCCAGGCTGAAAGCACGAAGCCGACCAGCGAACCGGAAGTCAGCAAGAAGGCCGCTGCAGAAGCCGCCGCGACCAAGGATAATGACGAGAAGGAACTGAAGGCCGAGCGCGACAGCCACAGCGTCGAAAAGCGCCGCTTCAAGA
The DNA here is from genome assembly GCF_013265645.1 of Sphingopyxis sp. BSNA05. Lineage (NCBI taxonomy): Bacteria > Pseudomonadati > Pseudomonadota > Alphaproteobacteria > Sphingomonadales > Sphingopyxidaceae > Sphingopyxis > Sphingopyxis sp. BSNA05. The sequence continues at coordinate 14,929 of NZ_PYIA01000171.1, forward strand.
TCAAGCTGGACGAAAGCCGCGATGATCTGCTGACCGACTTTGGCAAGGAAACACTCAACGACCGCTATTTGCTGCCCGGCGAATCCTATCAGGACCTGTTCGCCCGCGTGGCCGATGCCTATGCGGATGACCAGGATCATGCCCAGCGGCTCTATGACGCGATTTCCAGACTCTGGTTCATGCCGGCGACGCCTGTATTGTCCAACGGCGGCACCGGTCGCGGTCTGCCGATCAGCTGCTATCTCAACAGCGTCGACGACAGTCTTGGCGGCATCGTCAATACGTGGAACGAAAATGTCTGGCTCGCTTCGCGCGGCGGTGGCATTGGCACCTATTGGGGCAGCGTCCGCGGTATCGGTGAGCCGGTCGGCCTGAACGGCAAGACATCGGGTATCATTCCGTTCGTCCGCGTGATGGACAGCCTGACCCTGGCGATTTCGCAGGGTTCGCTGCGCCGTGGTTCGGCGGCTTGCTATCTCGACGTCAACCATCCGGAAATCGAAGAATTTCTGGAAATCAGAAAGCCTTCCGGCGATTTTAACCGGAAAGCCCTGAATCTGCACCACGGCGTATTGCTGACCGACGAATTCATGGAAGCGGTTCGTGACGGCACGGAATTTGAGCTCAAGTCACCGAAAGACGGATCTGTCCGCGGCACGGTTGACGCGCGCAGCCTGTTCCAGAAGCTGGTCGAAACACGGCTGGCCACGGGCGAGCCCTATATCATCTTCAGCGATACGGTGAACCGGATGATGCCCAAGCATCACCGTGACCTGGGCCTGAAAGTATCGACTTCCAACCTGTGCTCGGAAATCACCTTGCCTACGGGCCGCGATCATCTCGGCGAAGACCGGACGGCTGTCTGCTGCCTGTCATCGCTCAATCTCGAGACATGGGATGAATGGTCGGTCGAGAAGGGCTTTATCGAAGATGTCATGCGTTTCCTCGACAATGTCCTGCAGGACTATATCGACCGCGCGCCGGCAGAAATGGCCCGGGCGAAATATAGCGCGATGCGCGAGCGCAGCGTCGGTCTTGGCGTGATGGGCTTCCACAGCTTCCTTCAGGCCCGCGGCCTCGGCTTCGAAAGTGCGCTAGCAAAATCGTGGAACTTCAAGATCTTCAAGCATGTTTCGGCCAAAGCATCCGAAGCCAGCATGATGCTGGCCAAGGAACGCGGGCCGTGCCCCGATGCCGCCGACCAGGGCGTGATGGAGCGCTTCTCCTGCAAGATGGCGATCGCACCGACCGCGTCGATCAGCATCATCTGCGGCGGTGCCTCGGCCTGTATCGAACCGATCCCGGCGAATATCTATACCCACAAGACGCTATCGGGCAGCTTCATCGTGAAGAACCCGCATCTGCTGAAACTGCTCCAGGAAAAGAGCAAGGACAGCAACAATGTCTGGAACTCGATCCTCGAGAAGGGCGGCAGCGTCCAGCATCTCGATTTCCTCAGTCCCGAGGAAA
>NZ_PYIA01000172.1:0-3814 GCF_013265645.1 Sphingopyxis sp. BSNA05
TTTGCGGCTGCCATCCGGGATATTGGCGACCTCGGCAGCGGGAGATTCCTCGATCAGGCAGGCCGTCGCCACCGTCACCGCCGCGAGCACGCCAACACTGGCATGGGCGCGTTTGGGAATGAAGCTGCGCACGGTGATCGCGCCGCCGTTTCTGGGTGCGGCAACCAGCATCATCTTGGGCACCGAATTCTCTGCAACATCGCCCAGATTCATCCGCTCGCCAGCAGCCAGCCGGATCGCTTCGATGCGGTCTTTCATGTCTTCGGCTGCGTCGAGGTCTTCGCGGCTCTCATAGCCGGTTGCGCCAACATCTTCCGCCTTCATCACGATGCAGGGCATGCCGTTGTCGATCAGGGTGCAGCGTACATCGTTGATAATATCGACGGCATTGCCGGTGGGCAGTAGCGCTCCGCAGCTTGATCCCGCCGTATCGCGAAATTCCAGCGGTACGGGCGCTGCCGTGCCGGGCACGCCATCGATCCGGGCATCGCCGGAATAGACCGGCATGCCGCCGCGCGTCTCGACTGTTGCAACAGCGGGTTGCGAGGTGTTCTCCATGAAGATCGTGACTTTGGTCTGCTCGCTTGTGGCGGCAACCAGTCCCCGCTCGATGGCAAAGGGGCCGACGCCGGCGAGGATATTGCCGCAATTTTGCGCATCGCTGACCAGGGCCTGATCGACAAAGACTTGCAGAAACAGATAATCGACATCGATGCCGTCGCGATCGGATTTGCGGATGACCGCGACCTTGCTGGTCAGTGGATCGGCGCCGCCCATGCCGTCGATCTGGCGCTCATCCGGCGAGCCCATGATGCGGAGGAGAAAGGCATCCCGTTCCGCCCGGTCGGCGGGCAGATCCTCCGCCAGAAAATAGCCGCCCTTGGACGTGCCGCCGCGCATCCACATGACGCGGGCCGAGGCCAGCGGACCGTCAGACATATTTCAGGCCTTCTTTCTCCAGCCGCTCGCGCATATTATACATGTCGAGGCCGAGAATGCCGCTCGCCAGCTTTTGCCGTTTCTCTTCCTCATTGGCCTCCCGGCTCGCGCCTTTTCGAGCACTTTGGCGGCATTTTGCCGGGGCACGACGCAAACGCCATCATCATCGGCGACGATGACATCGCCCGGATTGACCAGCGCACCGGCGCAAACGACCGGAACATTGACCGATCCCAAAGTATTCTTGACCGTACCCTGAGCGAAAACCGCCTTCGACCAAACCGGAAAGTTCATCTCGGTGAGATCGCGGACATCGCGGACACCGGCGTTGATGATCAGGCCGCGACCTCCGCGGGCTTGCGCGGATGTCGCCAGCAGATCGCCGAAATAACCGTCTTCGCACGGGCTGGTCGGCTCGAGCACCAGTATGTCGCCTTCCTGCATCTGTTCGATCGCGACATGGACCATCCAGTTGTCTCCGGGGGCCGCCGATATGGTGACGGCATTTCCGGCGACGCGCGCGCCGGCATAGATCGGGGTCATGTGCGAGGCCATCAGACCGGTCCGGCCCTGCGCTTCGTGAACCGTGGCGACGCCGCATTGGCCGAGCCCGTCGACCAGTTTCAGATCGGTCCGCTCGATATTCTGGACAACGATATTCGCCATTTTCAGTTCCTCCGATTATTGCCTACCTGTTGCAGGCTGCGCCGAAAACCGCAATTTGGAACTTGGGCAGGGCTATAAGATTGTGCTAATCCTTGGTCCATGGAGATTTGGGACCTCAATTTGCGCCATTTATATGCCGCAAAGGAAATCTGCGACAAAGGCAGCATAAGCGCTGCTGCAGATGCTGTAAATCTGACCCAGCCGGCGATAACGCAAGGACTGGTGAAGCTGGAGACGCAATTGGGGCAGCCGCTGTTCGAGCGGCACACCGACGGCATGTCTCCGACGCCCGCCGCGACCATATTTGCGCCGAGGATCGAGGCCGCGCTGGCCAATATCGGGTCGACGCGTGTGACTATGGCGCAGGTGCGTGCCTTCCTGTTGGTAGCTGAGTATGGCAGCTACCCGACAGCGAGCGCCATGTCGGGGCTGGCCCAGCCATCGCTGCATCGCTCGGTTGCCAATCTGGCGATTGCGCTGAAACGCAAATTGCTCGAGCGGCGCGGCAAGGGCATGGCGCTGACTGGTCAGGGGCGTACTCTGGCCCGATCTTTCCGTCTGGCCAAGGCGGAGCTTGTGGCCGGATTGTCGGAGCTTGAGGCGCTGAAGGGGCGGGAAACCGGAACGGTTGCGATAGGCGCCATGCCATTGTGCCGCGCGCGCCTGTTGCCGAAGGCGTCTCACAATTTCACAAGGCTTATCCCGAAAGCGAGATCCGCATCATCGAAGGCAGTCATGCCGAACTGATCGAGCCGTTACGCGATGGCGAGCTGGATTTTCTGGTCGGCGCGCTGCGCGATCCGGTCCCTGGCGACGATGTGCAGCAACAATCGCTGTTCGAAGACCATCCCGTGATCATCGGTCGCCGCGATCATCCGTTGCGGAACCAGCCGGGCGATCTGCAAAAACTGGCCAGCTATCCATGGATCATCGCGGCACCGGGCACGCCGCTGCGCATGCGCTGGGAGCAGATGTTTGAATCTGCGGGCATAGAATGTCCGGATGTGCCGATCGAATGCGGGTCGGTGATCACCATCCGGCAGATATTGCTGGAAAGCGATTTCCTGACCCTGCTTTCACCCGATCAGGTTGCCGTCGAGCTGGAAGCGCAATGGCTTTCGGCCATCGGGCAGCCGCCGGCAGGACTGCATCGGACCATCGGTATAACGACCCGGACCGGCTGGATGCCGACGGCAATGCAACGGGATTTTCTGGCGATGCTGGAGCAAGCGGCGAAAGACTGAATTCGCTTTAGCTTATACCCCGTTCCGCTTTCCGATTGGCAGAATTCGCGGCGTGCCGATAGCGTTGAGCGATGATAAAATCCGTTTCTCTTATCGGTTTTGGCGAAGCAGGCGCGACATTCGCGCGGGGTGGCGCATGGGGCGCTGCGGCGCGCGCCTATGATATCGAGGACAAGACATCAGACTATGCTGAGGCTGGTGTCACCGGATGCGGCAGCCTGCCGGACGCCTGAAAGAGGCCGCTGCTATTCTCAGCCTCGTTACCGCCGGTCAGGCACAGGCTGTGGCCGAAAATGCCGCGCCCTGCATCGCGACGGGGGCACTCTATTTCGATATGAACTCGGTCGCCCCCGACACGAAACGGGCGGCGGCGAAGGTCATCGAGGAAGCAGGCGGGCGCTATGTCGACGTCGCGGTCATGGCACCGGTGCAGCCTGCCGAATTGTCGGTACCATTGCTGCTTTCCGGCACCGATGCTGCCGAAGGCGCCGCTGTTCTGGCCGGTCTCGGCTTTGACAATATCCGCGTTGTGGGCGGTGACGTCGGCAAGGCGTCGTCGATCAAGATGATCCGCTCGGTCATGGTCAAGGGCGTGGAAGCGCTGACTGCGGAAATGATGCTCGCGGCCCAAGAGGCGGGAGTGGCTGACGATGTCTTGCAGTCGCTCGGCCCGGAATGGGCGACCAGAGTGGACTATAATATCGAACGCATGACCAGCCACGGGCTGCGCCGCGCGGAAGAAATGGAGCAGGTTGCCCTGACCCTCCAAGCTCTGGGCATCGAACCGCTGATGACGAGGGGCACGATCGTCCGCCAGCGGGAAATGGCGAACAGGAAAGGATTGGCCGCATGAGCCTGATTATCGATTGTCACGGTCATTACACCACCGCGCCTGCCGCGCATAATGAATGGCGGGAAGCGCAGCGGGCGGCCTTTGCCGCTGGCGAGCCGGTCGGGCCCTATCC
>NZ_PYIA01000173.1:0-16488 GCF_013265645.1 Sphingopyxis sp. BSNA05
GCTTTCGCCCGTTCCGCCGAGGCGGTGTCGGCTATCGGCCCCGACAGGCGGACCACCCCGGCATCGACGGTGACGGCGACCCCTTCCAGCCCTTCGATTTCCCGGAAAATTCCGCGCAACCGGTCTGCGATCGCGAGATCGTCGCTGCCGTCAACCACCGGATCGATGGCTGGCTCCGGCTCATCAACCGTCTCGGTCAGCGGAACCTGCGCGCGGGCCTCGAACAGCGGAGCAAGACCGGTAGAAAGCGGAGCAGCGACGACCGCCAGAAACAGCGCGGTCAGGAGCCAGCGATATAGGGGCATATTATTCCAATCAGCAACATTCGCATACGCCACTGCATAGCAAAGGTTCCTGCCGACGGGAAAAATTTAGTTTGGAACCGACGGGCACGTCCGATGTTGGTTGTTCATATATAACGCAAAACGAGGTTGATATGACAAATAACGCTTCCACGGACATTTTGAATGACGTTTTGGAAACACTGATCGATTCCACGCATGGCTACGAGAAAGCAGCCGAGATTGCGGACCGGACCACGTTCAAGAATTTCTTCTCCCGCCGCGCGGCATCTCGCCGGGCGATGGCCGCTGCGGTGCGTGAGGAAATCACGAAGTCCGGCGGCACGCCGGAAAGCGACGGCACCATTCTGGCGTCCGCCCACCGCGTGTTCATGGACTTGAGCGCTGCCGTCCAGGACAATGACGAAGCAGCGATCGAGGCGGTCGAAACCGGCGAGGAATATCTGCGCAAGAAGTTTGAAAAGGCGCTTATTCAGGATGACCTATCGGTGTCGGCCAAAGCATTGCTGCGCAATTACCAGGGTGAACTGCGGGCGGACGGTCGTCTGATCGACCATCTCGAAGAGGCAACCTCCTGAACGCGCGGTTGATCACATAATATTTAAACAAGGGAATTTATCATGGAATATGGAATTGTTGGACTTCTGATTTTGGCTCTCGACATCTGGGCGCTGCTGAGCGTCTGGGGAAGCGGCTCCTCGACTGGTGCCAAGATCATCTGGTCGCTGATCATCTTGATCTTGCCGGTAATCGGCTTGATCCTTTGGTTCTTCGTCGGACCAAGAGGCTCCGCACGGGCGATCTAGTCGTCGAATTTATCTGAAGGAACGCTTCAAGCCCCGACATGCATCCCTTGTGGATGGGTGGCGGGGCTTTTGCTATATATTCCGCGCGCGGTTCGAACGCGACATCGGGAGGCGAGTATGACAACAGACTCATCCAGCACGGAACTGGCCAGCGAACGCACGGACCTCGCCGAGGACCGCACCGAATGGGCCGAAGATCGTACGATCATGGCCAACGAACGGACTTTTGCCGGCTGGATGCGCACAGGTCTGGCAGCGGTCGGGATCGGACTCGGCTTCAATGCGCTCTTTGGCAAACTTGAACCCTTCTGGGTGCCCAAGGCCATCGCGACCTTGTTCATGATCATCGGTATCTTCATTTTCTGGGTTGCCCAGCGCAATGGCTGCGCCGTCCAGGACCGGCTCAATTCGCATCATGCAACACCGGTAAAGCCTTACAATATGCGAATCGTATCCGGCCTGATGGCGTCAGGCGCCCTGGCCTTGATTGTGGCAATCTGGACAATGGACTTTGCCGGCTGATCCCTAGCACGGTTGCAACCATTTGGTCGCTCGTCGGTAGATCATATGAATATCATAAAAATTGAAGGAGCATGACGTGCGTTACATCATCAGAACCATCGCGGCCGGAGCCATTTCGGTAGCAGCCAGGATCATCATCAAGAAAATCCAGGAAAAGAAACAGCCGGACACCAACGAAACCACTGCATAACAGTCGCAGTGATTATCCAGGTGCTTTCCCAGACCGTTTACATGATTCCTGCAAAAACATCATCGGCCCGCCTTGGGTCGAGGATGTCATTCTCTGAGAGCCAGGCTTCGACCGCTCCGATATCAGCTGTCTGATAGGGCCTGAGCTCTCGACCCGGGCTGTTTAAAGCCTCGATCGTCTTAATCAGCGAATTTGTCTTCTCCATAGACTCGCGAACAACGTCGACTTCCTGTCCAAGATGCTCAGCCAGCAAATCATTCCTGACGCGGGCGATCTGGGCTGGCACCGTGCCATCGGCGATCACCGACGCGTCAATCGCAACATCGCATTCGCTGTCAAAGCCGAGCGACCGATTGTTGAAGTTTGACGAGCCTATGCGGATATACCGGTCATCAATGATCAATATCTTGGCGTGGACATATATCGGCGTTCCGGCCTCGTTGAACGGGTGAAACATCCGGAAGCGATCATATTTGTCGCGCGCTCTCAACGCTTCCACCAGACGAGCACGCGTTGAATCCATGATCTCGGACTCGAGCCAGCCCTCTGCGCTTTCCGGATTGATAATGATCACTTCCGGGCCGTCCGGTTCCGACAGGCGAGCGGCGATGGCGGCGGCGATCTTCGCCGAAGCAAAATACTGACTTTCGGCATAGATATGATCCTGGGCCGCGGCGATCAAATCGACGCAAAGCGCTTCAATCTCGTGCACGCCCTGTTGATCATCCATTTCCGGTAAAGTTCTGGCGATTGCAATCGGGCAATCGGTAAAGTCCGGATCGAGATTGGCGGGCCAGCAATCATCCTTTGCCGTAACCCTTTTGGTCTTCTTCCCGCCGGCAGCACGCCAGTGCTGCACGGCATATTCCGCAAGCGCGCTCGCGACCTTGCCCTGAACGACCATCGCCGCGTCATGCCAAGGTCCGGCATCATGGCCGTCCGGTTGCAGCCGATGGTCGTGATTATCCTCGTGCGCCCGCGTATCCCAGCGATTGTTGGTGACATCGATACCGCTGCAAAAGGCTGTGTCCTCGTCGATCACGATAACTTTCTGATGATGAGCGGCCCCCACCGGATGATGGGAATCAAGCTTGAAATGCACCCGGGGATGGAAATACCAACGGAGCAGCGTCATCAGTCCGTTGACCCGGAAGAAGGATTTCAAAGCCCCCGTATCCCAGCGCAGCACATAGATATCGAGATCCCGGTTTTCTCGAGCAACCAGTCGAAATAGGCACCGATCCTGAGGGGCCCGTCCGGCTGCTCATCGGTATCGTGCATTTCGACCCGTTCGTCGAAATCCCAGCCGAGAAGCATGATACGCTGACTGGCCTGCGCCAGCGACTTTCGCACCGCCCGGAAGTAATTTTCGCCATCGATCAGAACGGCAGAACGGTCTGCATGCTCGACACGCCAGCAGTTTTGCCCTGGCTTGAATAATTTCGACATAGGCGATCAACCTTTCCCGCAGGATAGAGTTCCCGTTGCCAGGCCCATATGCAACCAATTTGTTACTTGCGCGTTTAATGCGCATGAATAATCAAGTAGATCAATCGCTTAATACCCTCCAGATATTGGCTGCACAATTGCGCTCGATGTGGGAGGGGCTGGTCAGTCTCCTGCCCAATCTGGTTATCGCCATTTTCCTTATAATATCAACGTGGATCGTCGCGAGATTTGCTACTAAAATCGCAGATCGCCTGACCGCGAGGACGGCGATGCGTCCGTCTCTGCGCGAACTGGTGGACACGCTGGTGCGAATTGCAATCTGGACGGTGGGCCTGCTGATCGCGTTGACGATCCTGCTGCCCGATCTGACGCCCGGAAGCCTGATCGCCGGTCTTGGCGTCGGCACGGTCGCTATCGGCTTTGCCTTTCAGGATATTTTCGAGAATTTTCTCGCCGGCATATTGATCATGGTGCGGGAGAAAATGCGGATTGGCGATTATATTTCCTGCGAAGGGATTGAAGGCAAGGTGGAACAAATCCTGCTGCGGGAGACGCATATCAGAAAGCTGTCGAACGAGCTGACGATTGTGCCGAATTCCATATTGTTCAAAATCCGGTCGAGATTCTGACCGATCTCGATCGCCGGCGCCATGAAGTCGTGGTTGGCGTTTCCTATGACACCGACTTGGAGGAAGCGCGCGATGTCATTCGCACCGCCGTGGAATCATCGGGTACCACCGACGACCGAAAACCGGTCGACATATTTGCTTGTGAATTCAACTCCAGTTCTATCGATTTCAAGCTGCGCTGGTGGTCCGGTTCGGCGCAGCGCGACATGCACGAAAGCCGCGATCTGGTGATCCGTGCGGTCAAACGGGCGCTGGACGATGCCAATATTGAAATCCCCTTTCCCTATGTCACCCATACTTTCAAAGAGGCCATACCGGTGGCCGCGCAGGCAGAATGATGTTAATCTCAGACAGTCAACCGGCGCCGGGACATGTGCAGTCTCCGGCAAATATCGGCGGTGCAACGAGGAGAAATTCGATGTCTGGTTCGTGGTCCTTTCAGAATCAGCTCGGATCGGTAAACGCCAGACTCGATAACGGCACCCGGATCTGCCTGCGTCGTGTCCGCCAATCGGATCTGGGCGAAATCGAGAAAGGTATCAGCCAGCTATCCGACCAGAGCCGCTATTTGCGCTTCTTCTCGGGCTCAAAAACCATGCCGCCGACCGTCGTCGAACGGCTGGCGAGCGCGGACGGTATCACGCATCTCGCATGGGGCGTCATCAACATGGACGAGGAAGGCCATCCGCCGATCGCGGCCGCCCATGTTTTCCGCGAAGCGGAATCCAGCGACACCGGCGAGTTCGCCATAGCGGTTCTGGACCCCTATCACGGACTGGGCGTCGCCCGGATCCTGATGACGGCGTTGCTTCTCGACTGCTATTGTGAAGGCCTGCGACAGTTGCGGATCGACATATTGCGCGACAACAAGAAGGCCTACCGCCTGATCCGGTCGGTCGGCGCGACGCCTAGCGTGATGGAAGGATCGGTAGCCCAATATAATCTGGTGATCAAAGATGCCATCAACGCCCTGCAAGCGATGGATCGCCCGACCGCGATATCCGATATTATCGACGCTTTCTCGGCCGGCTGAACGGCGGGCCAAGGCCTCCGAACATAGAAAAATATTTTACAATCCGGGAACCAACTGGCGGGTGCCGGGTTAAAAGCAGTAATCGATGGGCGATGTTCGAATTCACCTTCGACCCAAAGGTTTGCGCCGGATGAGACGATTACGACGAGTAGAGTATGTCGTTTATCGCTTCATCCGGTCTTTCATTTGGCGCTATCGACATGGCCAATTATTCGTCACAGCAATCGTCGACCTTTTGCGATCTTGCCTTCAAATCTTCCGTGTCGGCCTTGTGGACGATTGTATCGAGCGCCCTTGCCAGCGCGTTGCGGGACGCATCTGCAGCGGCGGATGCAAACAGGTCGGGCCATGACTGGGCCAGGGCCAGCAGGCAGAGCTGAACGCGCTGCTGCACCTCCACAATGCCGGCCCCATCCCGCGCGATCTTGATGAAGAAATCGGTGAACAGGTCCTCTACCGCTATTTCCGGGCCGTGCACTCTCGAATATTTGGCTTCCTTTGGTTCGGCGCTGGCTTCTGCCAGAACTTCGAAGCAACGCAGACCGCTGTCCAGCACCGAAATCGCCGTACCGGGATCGTTCACCGCGGGGGACAATGCCCGTGAGGCAATCTCGGACAATACCACAAGTCCGAAGCGGGGATCCTGGTCGAAGCTGCGATCATGCTCGACCAATATGCTATCGCGAAACGGCTGCCGATCGGCTGCTTTCGCTCCCTCGCCAGAAAGATAGAGCAGTGGCCGGGCCGGATAGATCAATTTGCCCGGATGGATGATCAGATGGACGGTGACATCCTGTTGACTCGCGGTTTCCTGCAGCTGGCCCATGTCGATCGACGTCACCACACCGCTGGCGATGTCACAGCGGACCGGTAAAGCATCCTCCGGAACCTCGACCGGCGGCTGCGCATTCAGATATGGATGCTGGCCATGCCAGCGCAACGCTTTCGAGGTGGCCTGCTCGACCCGCTCGATAAGGTCGTTCATCCGCCCGAACGTCGACAGCTGCTGAATCCAGTTGATCAGGGTGCCGGAAATAATCACAATCACGGCAATCGTCGCGAAGAACAGGATGATCCGGCCCTGGTCGTCATAATAGCCGGCGGACAGTCCGATAATCCCGACGATGCTGAACAGAAATGTACCCAGAAAGGTCGACAAGGCATTTTGCGACCGGTCATCGGCAAGCATGAGAGCGATGGTCCGGGGTGTCGCGGTGCTGGTCGCCGAACCATAAGCCGACACCATGATCGACACGGAAAATGCGATGACCGCCAACATGCTTGACGCGAGGATCGTCAATATATCCCCGACCGACCCACTGGCTATCTCGAGATCCGCTTCATAGGGGATCAACGGTCCCACCCATTCTGCCGCGGCCGCCGCTGCGATCGCACCGACACTGAACAGCATCGCCCGGAACCAGATTTTCTCTGGTAGCCGCGATATATATCTCCTCAGGACCAATAGCATGAGCCGCTCTCTTTCAACCGCGCGATCCGGCACACTACCAGCGCCCTGTTTTCCAATTCGAACATCTATCGCGGATAGCGGCTTTTTCATAGCCCCGCCAGCGCGGCTTCCTGCCTTGCAAAAACCGCCGGCCAGAAGAACCACGCAAAGAGGCGAGAACGGCAGAAAAGGTCTTTAATTTCGGTATGATCGGCATTAGGCAGCGTAGCTACGGATTTTGCCTTCAACATCAAACGACAGGAAAGAATATGCTCGGCATGAAAACGGTAGGCGCGGTACTGGCTTTGACGGTTTTGACCGCAGGCTGCTCGGGTGGTAGCTCCGATCCCGCTGAGCCAGTTTCCGAAGCGGCTTCAGCGGCACATAGCGGTCCGCCAGCCACTGCCGGTACCGCGGTTACCTACGCGAGCCTGACCGGTGATGCCGCCTCCGGCAAGGCCGCTTTCATGCAGTGCCGCACCTGCCATGTCGTCGATCCGGGAATGAACCGCATCGGCCCGTCGCTGGCCAATATCGTTGGACGGGAAGCCGGCACGGTCGCGGGTTTTAATTATAGCAAGGCCAATGCCGAGAGCGGCATCACCTGGACCGAGGAAAAACTGTTCCAGTTTCTGGAAAAGCCACAGCAGGTCATTCCCCAGACCAAGATGATCTTTGCCGGCATGCCGGATGCGCAGAAACGCGCGGATGTGATCGCCTATCTCAAGAACCCGGGCTGATTAGGCTTTCCAGCATCCGGCCAGATGGTCGTCGGTCATCCCGATCGCCTGCATATAGGCATAGATGATAGTGCTGCCGACAAAACTCATGCCGCGCTTTTTCAGCGCTTTGGATATTGTATCGCTAACCAGTGACGTGCTTGCCATTTCCGAAAAATGCCTGGGCCGGTTTACCGGCGGCGGCCCGTCCAGATGGCCCCAGAGCCAGGCATCGAAACTGCCATATTCCGCCTGTATCTCCAGAAAGGCCCGCGCGTTCTTGCGGACCGAGTAAATTTTCAGCCGGTTGCGAATGATGCAGGAATCCTCGCGCAGGGCTTCCACTTCGTCATCACCCGTTGCCGCGCACCGCTCAATATCAAAGCCGTGAAAGGCGCGGCGATAGCCGTCGCGTTTGCGCAGCACTGTTTCCCAGCTCAGGCCCGCCTGCGCACCCTCCAGGATCAGATTTTCGAAAAGCAACCGGTCGTCGTGCACCGGCACGCCCCATTCCCGGTCGTGATAGTCGCCGTAAAATTCCTTGCCCGCCTGCCCGCCGAAGCAGCGGTGCTTCCCGTCCGTTCCGATCACCGTCATAAGACAGGAATAACCGCTGTTGATGAGTCCGACAATTTTATTCGGCAGGCTGGAATTCCGGTCCATCTCCCCGGTCCGGTGCCCACCAGCCGATACGGCGCTTGATCCGGTTCAACACCCGGGGCAGCGGTGCATTGCGGTCCATCCATTCGGCATATTCCTTATAGGCCGGGTCGCTGAGCAGATGTTTTTCCTCGGTCTTGGCGCGCCAGTAATAGACGCCGCTGACCGCCGCTATCAGCACCGTATTGCGCACGAAATCGGTGACACTGCCGGAGGTCACCAGAAACGGCATAGTGGCGAGCCACCAATAGGCGTTTTTCGCAACATAGGCAGGATGCTTGGTCCAGCTGTAGGGACCGTGGGTCAGGATGCCACGATGGGTGAGGTTGGAAAAGCGCAGGCCAAAGGCGACCGTCGCCCATGCGTAGATAGCGGTCAGGAAACGAGCAGGCCACCCCAGATCCAGAGGAGGGTGGACTGGCCGGCAAGCCAGTAGGACCAGTCGGCGGTGTTGACATGATAGTTGAGCGGACCGTCTTCGCCCATGAGGATGAACGGCGGATAGCAGATCAGCGCCGCGACCCAGCCGGCCATATAGGGGTTAGCGGTGCGAATATGCGCATCGAGAGGTTTCATCGTCAGCAGATAGCCCACCGTAGCAAATTGTACGTCGACAACGAACATCGCGATGATCAGCCAATGGGCGATCGCCACAGGATTGCTCGCCAGTCCATCGAGATCCAGCCGGACCAGATCGGCAAAGCCGCCGGGCACGATCGACAGCATGAACGCCAGAAAAAAGCCCTTCACGGCCCAGGCGCGGAGATGGTGGTAGATCTGCTGCCGGTCGAACTCGCTTCTCCGGCCGGTTAGCAGCTGGCCAAAATGCCAGGCGCCGTCACGCGGTTCGATGGCAAAGCGGTCCATGAACAGGACATAGGGGATCGACAGCACGAACAGCCATGGCGCCGCTGCTTCCATTATTTCCATCGAAAATTGATATTGACCGGTCCAGTACCAGCGTCCGACGCAGTAGATGGTCCCAATTATACCCCAGGTTGCCCAGAGGCCGGCGAGCTTTACCAGGCTGATGTCAAAAGTTTCTTTGAGCGCTTTGGGCTTGTCCCAGTCCATGCCGGTGGACGGCCGCAGATGTACCTTGTCCTTCAGCAGGGACCAGATCACCATCGGCACCGCACAGGCTAGACAGGCGGCGAGCGCGGAATAGGGGCCGGCCAGACCATATTGGCGGGCGATCAGGACCCAGCAAGCCAAACCGAGCAGGCCGGCAATGCCCACACCATGGGAAACCGCCGACTGCGGGCGCGGGTCATCGCCTTTCGATTTTCGTCCAAACATGCGCCCGCCTTAACCAATAATGGTAATCAAGCGATGAACAGGACAATTCAAGGGTAAAAAAGCTCGGATTGGCCTAGGAAAATGGCCTGGGCTCCCCTATAATGACCTGTAAAGACGAGTGGTATAAACTTGATGGTAAAACACGGGAAACTCATGAAAAATATTGGACTTTCGCTTTCGATCGCAATCTTCATGGCTTCCTGCACCAATGGAGAAAATGCACAGGCGAATGGTGGCGCTTCGACAGAAACGCAGGCGCTGGCCGATATTTCTCCGGTGGATCGCAAGCCTTTCGAGACCACCGCAATTGCCAGCTTCGACGAACCTTGGGCGATGACCTTTCTCCCAGATGGCCGGATGCTGGTGAGCGAAAAAGCGGGAAAACTGCAACTGGTTGATGCCGAAGGGAAGAAAACCGAAATCAGCGGCGTTCCCGAGGTTGCTTATGGCGGTCAGGGCGGCTTTGGCGATATTGTGCTCGCGCCCGATTTCGCGACCAGCAATATGGTCTATCTGAGCTGGGCCGAAGAAGGCGAAGACGACACCAGAGGCGCCGTTGTCGGTCGGGCCAAGCTTGTCCTGTCCGGCCAAAACCGGCGTTGAAGAACCTGAAAACCATCTGGACGCAAAAGCCGAAGGTGACCGGGAACGGGCATTATTCTCATCGCATCGCCTTTTCGCCCGACGGCGAATATCTCTTCATTGGCTCCGGCGACCGGCAGAAATTCGACCCTGCGCAGGATATGGCGGCCAATCTCGGCAAGATTATCAGGCTCTACCCCGATGGCACGGTCCCCAAGGACAATCCCTTTGTCGACCAGGACGACGCGCTGCCGGAAATCTGGTCTCTGGGCCATCGCAATATTCTCGGCATCGCCTTCGACAGCGAAGGGCGCCTGTGGAATCAGGAAATGGGCCCGAAAGACGGCGATGAGCTGAATCTTGTGCAGCGGGCCGCCAATTACGGCTATCCGATTGTTTCGGAAGGCGATCATTATGACGGGCGGAAAATCCCCAATCATGACACGCGCCCGGAATTCGAGGCACCAAAAGTTGCCTGGGTGCCAACGATCGCGCCCAGCGGGCTGATCTTCTATTCCGGCGATCTGTTCCCGGCATGGAAGGGGAGCGCCTTCATCGGCGGTCTCGCCAGCCAGGCGCTGATCCGTGTCAGCTTCGACGGCGACAGCGCCAAGGAGGCCGAGCGCTTTCTGATGGGCAATCGTATCCGTGAAGTGGAACAGGGACCCGACGGCGCCATTTATGTGCTGGAAGACGGCGAAGGCGGCCAGTTGCTGAAACTCACCCCGACCAAATAGCCCCCGCTACAGCATATCTATTGCGAAGCGGCGGTCGTCGTCCCGGACAGATCGCTCAGAAAACGGCGGACGCGCTTGGCGTTTGCGCCAATGTCATGCACGCCGACGCGGCTGACCGAGCGCATGTCGATAATGCTCGACGCCCCGTTTTCTGCCGAGCGGGCCCGAATGACGATATCATCCTTGAACCGGAACAGCGAGATCGTGTCGGTTGCTTCGAGATTGCCGGAGGCCGGATCGACACTGACAATTTCCCAGCCGCGATCTTCCGCCAGCCTTTTGGCCTTTTCGATCACCACCGCGACCGGCTGGTCGATGCGGACCGACCGAATGTCGGGATAGCGTCCTGATGCACCGTCGCCCAGCGCTGGCGCGGGTTCATCCCGCGCATGTCGCTGTCATCCGCTCCCGGGATATTGTCCCAATTGTCATCGCGCAGCGTCAGCGCGGTAAACTGCGGCGGATCGGCAAGATCGGTGGTAATGTCATGAATAGCAGGCAGCGTGGCAATCGCCACCACATAGGGAATCCAGAATACGAGGAAGCCGAGCGTCGCGACCATTCCTAGCCCCAGCAGAGGCCAGCGGGTCTTGCGCCCCTTGCGCCGGTTCAGCACGATGAAGATGATCGCGAGGATCAGTGTGAGGACGGCCACCAATATGATCCAGGGTATCGCAGCCAGGCCGGCTTGCCAGCCCCAGAGGCCAAAGCCGCCGCCAGCAGCAGCAATAAGGAAAGCCAGAGGAGCGCCGAGGCCGAGCACAAGGATAAGCCAGCCCTTGGGATCCCGGCGCAGCGAGCCCAGCCTGGCCGGCTTTGCTGACGCGGCGGCGCTGGGCGTATCGCCCTTCGATGGTTTTACTGGCTCATTCTGGTCCGACACGCGCAAACTCCCTTAACAGATCAATCTTTTAGCTGGCGCAATCCAATCATGCAAATGCAACCTATACGGCTCGACTTTTGCCGCAAAGCGGAGTAGCGCGCGCTTTTCCTGATTATACGAGACCGACGACTTGACCAGCATCATTCCTCTTGCCGAAATCGATCCGCAACTTGTCGAAGCGTTGCTTGACGCCGCTTTCGGCATGGATCGACACGACCGCACCGCCTATCGGCTGCGCGAAGGCATGGACATGCTTGAAGGCCTGTCGCTGGCTGCGGTGGATCAGGAACAGCATGAATTGCTGGGCTCGATCCAGTGCTGGCCAATCGCCCTGACCGATGAAGAGGGCAAGAAACACCCGATGATCATGGTCGGCCCGGTAGCCGTTTACCCGGATTTCCAGCGCGAAGGGATCGGCCGTGCGATGATGACGGCGCTGCTGCAGGAAATCCAGCCCAATGACCCGCTGCCGCTGGTGATGATCGGCGACCCGGAATATTATGAGCGCTTCTTCGGCTTTTCTGCAGAAGGCACGGCGGGATGGACGCTGCCGGGGCCGTGGGAACCCTCACGCTTGCTGGTGCGCACCGGCGCCGCTCAGGCCTTGCCGAAGAGCGGCACGCTCGGTCCCTGGACGAGATAAACAGTCTAAGCCTTTACAGAAATGCCGGCGGGCAATAGTCCCCTTGCATGCCCTATACGCCCCCACCCGAACTGGCCTCGCTCTCCATCGCGGAAATCGCGGAACTGGCCGAAGCACAGAAGCTGCCGCCCGTTGACCAATGGGACCCGCAGGAAAGCGGCGACAGCGAGATGCGGATAGCGGCTGACGGCAGCTGGTATCATCAGGGTGACCCGATCCGGCGCCCCGCCATGGTGCGCGCCTTTTCCACCATTCTCCGGCGCGAAGCGGATCGCAGCTATGCGCTGGTCACGCCGTATCAGAAGCTGAGCATCGAGGTCGAGGATGCGCCCTTTGTCGCCGTCGAACTGGAAAGCCAGGGCAGCGGCAAGGACCGCACGCTCGCCTTCCGCCTCAACACCGACCATCTGGTGGTCGCGGGGCCCGACCATCTGCTCCGCTTTGGCGCCGACAAGCCGCAACCCTATCTGCAGGTTCGAAGGGCACTCGAAGCCGTACTGGCACGGCCGGTCTATTACGAACTGGTAGAGCTGGCGCTGGAAGAGAATGCCGATCCGCTCGGCATCTGGTCGTCCGGTGTGTTTTTCCCGATGGCGACCGATAAATGACCTTGCGCGACCGGCTGGAACAGGCGCTGGTGAAGGGGCATGAAAATGACCTCGACCATCTTCTCTACAACGAGCGGGACCATATCGACGATCTGAAAATCCTGCGCGACGCGGCGGTGCTGATCGCAGTGACCGACCGCCCCGATCCGGGCGTGATCTTCGTGCAGCGGCCGCAGCATATGCGCAACCATCCCGGACAGGTTGCCTTCCCCGGCGGCAAGATCGATCCCGGCGACCGCGATCCGATCGACGCCGCGCTCCGGGAGGCGCATGAAGAAGTCGCACTGGACCGCAGCCATGTCGATATCATCGGCCTGACGGACAGTTTCCAGTCCGGCAGCGGCTATAATATCCAGCCCGTCCTGAGCGTCATCCCGCCGGACCTCCCCTTCGTCCCGGACCCCGGCGAAGTGGAAAGCTGGTTTGAAGCCCCGCTCGAATTCCTGCTCGACCCGAAGAACCGGACCACGCACGAAGGCACGTGGAACGGACGCAAGCGCCATTATTACGAGATTTACTGGCAGGATTATCGTATCTGGGGGATTACCGCGGGCATATTGAACAATCTGGGAAAGAGGCTGGACTGGTGACAAGGACAATACCGCCGGCAGAGTGGACACAAAGGCCCGGTCTCGCACAACTGATCGCCGCGCTGGATGGCAGGGCGCGCTTTGTCGGCGGCGCCGTGCGCGACACCTTGCTGGGCCTGGCGGTCAAGGATATCGATGTCGCCACCCCGCTGCTGCCGGAGGATGTGATGGAACGGCTCGCGGCCGTGTCCATAAAAACCGTTTCCACCGGCATAGCCCATGGCACGATCACCGCGGTTTTGCCGGACGGCCCCGTCGAAATCACCACGCTGCGGCGCGATGTCTCAACCGATGGCCGGCGGGCAACCGTAGCCTTCAGCGATGACTGGAAAGAGGATGCGGCGCGCCGGGATTTCACAATCAACGCGCTGTCCGCCGATCCCGGGACCCTCGAAGTATTTGATTATTTCGGCGGTCTGGACGATCTGGAAAATCTGCACATCCGCTTCATCGGTTCGGCCGCCGAACGGATCGCGGAAGACCATTTGCGGATCATGCGCTATTTCCGTTTTCTCGCGCGTTTCGGCCAGCAGCAGGTCGATGGCGAGGCCTTTGCAGCCTGCACCGCAGCCGCGGCGAAGCTTGAGACGCTTTCGCGCGAGCGAGTGGCGGACGAGCTGTTAAAACTGCTCGCCACCAGTGACCCGCGATTTGCCGTCAGCCAGATGCTGGACGCGGGATTTTCCGGCATATTTTCGAGCCCCTCGATTCGAACGCCGGGGGCATGGTCGATCGTCTGGTCGAGCGCGAGCAACGGCATGAGGTCGAGCCCCTTGCGATCCGGCGGCTGGTGGCGCTGCTGCCCAAGGAGGCGGACAAGGCGAGCCATATTGCCAAGGGCCTGAAACTGTCGAGAAAGCAGCAGAGGGCGATCGGCGAACGGCTTCTGGCCGCGCAAAAGTCGAATGAAAGTGGGCCCGAGACAAGCCTCGCCGATATCCGCGGCTTCGCCTATCGCACCGGCGTGGACAGCGCCCGCGATGCAGCGCTGCTGTTCGCAGACGATACCGCTCTGCCCGGCCTGCTGGAGGCGCTGGAAGGCTGGCAACCGCCGGTCTTTCCGCTGACCGGTGGCGACCTGATCGCCCAAGGATTGAAGCCGGGACCGCTCGTTGCGAAAACCCTCGCCAAAATCGAGACAGCCTGGATCGCGCAGGGGTTTCCGGACGAAGCATGGATCCGGAAATTCATCAAGGAACAGGCCTTGACGCGCCAGCCCTGAACCGGAAAACCGGCAGGGACAAAATTGATATTTGCGGCGGAAAAACTATCTAGAACAGATGCCGATAAGGAGAGACGAACCATGACGGACAATGCAGAAAACAAGGACTTGGTCGAGTTGATCCCCTCTCCGCGCAGCGATGCGCCCACCCATTGCACGGCACCCGAATATGACCGGCTCTATCAGGAGAGCATCAGCGATCCCGACAGTTTCTGGTCACGCCAGGCAGAGCGTCTCGACTGGCAGAGAGCCCCCAGCACGATAGCAAACTGGTCCTTCGATCCGGTCTCGATCAAATGGTATGAAGACGGCATTTTGAACATCTGCCACAATGCGGTCGACCGCCATGTCGCGGCCGGCAAGGGCGATGTCACCGCGCTGATTTTCGAACCCGATAACCCCAAGTCGCCCAGCCGCACGATCAGCTATGCCGAATTGCAGGCCGAGGTCATCAAAATGGCCAACAGCCTGAAAAACTGGGCACCAGAAAGGGCGACCGGGTCACCATCTATATGCCGATGATACCTGAAGGCGCGATCGCCATGCTGGCCTGCGCCCGGATCGGCGCTATTCACAGCGTGGTTTTCGGCGGCTTCTCTCCCGACGCGCTGGCCGGACGGATCGAGGATTGCGACAGCAAGTTCCTGATTTGCGCGGACGGCGGATTGCGCGGCGGCAAGCCGGTGCCGCTGAAGGCCAATGTCGACGCGGCGCTGGAAAAGGTGTCGGTCGATGCCGTATTGGTGATCAATCATACGGATAGCGATGTCGCCATGACCGAAGGGCGCGATCACTGGTATCATGAAATCTCGGCCGACGTCCCCGCGGATTGCCCCTGCGAGCCGATGAACGCCGAAGACCCCCTCTTCATCCTATATACGTCCGGCTCGACCGGCAAACCCAAGGGCGTGCTGCACACCACCGGCGGCTACGCGGTCTGGGTGGCGACAACTTTCCACTATGCCTTCGACTATCAGCCGGGCGAGGTCTTCTGGTGCTCTGCCGATATCGGCTGGGTCACCGGCCACAGCTATATCGTCTACGGGCCGCTGATCAACGGCGCCACCGAGATCATGTTCGAAGGGATTCCCAACTATCCCGATTTCAGCCGTTTCTGGGAAGTGGTCGAAAAGCACAAGGTCAATATCTTCTACACCGCACCGACCGCGATCCGCGCATTGATGCGCGAAGGCGACGGACCGGTGAAGGCCCATGACCGCTCCTCGATCCGCCTGCTCGGCACCGTCGGCGAGCCGATCAATCCGGAAGCCTGGCGCTGGTATTATGACGTGGTCGGCGAAGGCAAGTCCCCGATCGTCGATACCTGGTGGCAGACCGAGACCGGCGGCATCATGATCACCATCCTGCCCGGCGCCCACGGCATGAAACCGGGCAGCGCCGGAAAGCCGTTTTTCGGCGTCCAGCCGCAACTGGTCGATGGCGACGGCAAGATTCTGGAGGGAGCAACCGACGGAAATCTCTGCCTGATCGGCAGCTGGCCGGGCCAGGCGCGCAGCGTCTACGGCGACCATGAGCGGTTCATCCAGACCTATTTCAGCACCTATAAAGGCAAATATTTCACCGGTGACGGCTGCAAGCGGGACGGCGATGACTATTACTGGATCACTGGCCGGGTTGATGATGTGATCAATGTCTCGGGCCACCGCATGGGCACGGCGGAAGTCGAGTCGGCTCTGGTTTCCCATCCCAAAGTCGCCGAGGCGGCGGTCGTGGGCTATCCCCATGATATCAAGGGACAGGGCATCTATTGCTATGTCACGCTCAATGCGGGCGAGCCTTCATCTGATGAGCTGGTTGCCGAACTGCGGCTCCATGTGCGGAAGGAAATCGGTCCGATTGCCACACCCGACCATCTGCATCTGACCCCGGCCCTGCCAAAAACGCGCAGCGGCAAGATCATGCGGCGTATCCTGCGCAAGATTGCCGAGAATGAACATGGTGCGCTGGGCGATACGTCGACGCTCGCCGATCCGAGCGTGGTCGATGCATTGGTCGAGGGGCGACTGAATAAATAACCGTGCTCCGCACTCGATGCGGAGCTCTGGCGGCAAGGATGGCTGCTGGTGGCGCAGTGCTCCGCATCAAGTGCGGAGCACACGTGTGCCTGCGAAGGCAGCTATCCATCTCACGTTGGTCCCGCTTG